>JALVTX010000051.1 GCA_027035825.1 Mariprofundaceae bacterium | reverse complement strand
CGACAAATCGCCCCAGGCATCCCTATAATCCGCATCAGGGCCTCCTTTCTCTCGTGGTCTTTCAACCCCAAGAATGGAGGCCCTCCCTCTTGCCCTCAATGTCTCACATCTGTCTGAACCAGGACAACACCGCATCCACGAAAGAGTGAGATTTTTCCTTGCCCGCCCCGAAATGGCGGATACATTGCGCTTTTTCGCCCTTTTCGGGCCATCAAATCATGAGGGAGGAATCCATGAAACCATTATCCACACTCGCGTTCATCGCATCCGCAAGCCTCATGGCGGCGGGGCTGTTCGCCTCATCGCCGGCCAATGCGCGCGAACACGAGGGGCATCATGCCGCTCACCATCAGCCCGTGTCCGACAAGGTCATCGCCGAGCAGCGCGAGGCGCTGGCCAGGAACACCAAGGGCAAGGGCTTCGGCCCGCAAGCCCCGCGCGATATTGATTCGAAGGACGGCAACAACCCTGTCGTGTTCTCGCAGGCGCCGGACTACACGCAAATGAACCTGTGCAATATCCACTTCCACAAGAACGCCGAGCACAAGGGCGGCCAGTTCACCAAATATGCCGGCAACGGCAATGGCGAGGGCTACCAGAGCGGCTACAAGGCCGTGATCGGACTGAGCAAGGCGGAGCTGAAGCCAACCGAAGGGAAGATTTGCGACAGCCCCCACAGCACGCTTCGCCCCGGCGACACCATCGAGGTGCATTACGTGCACACCACCGCCTCCGTCGAGCCGGGGCCGACGCTGAAGTCCTGCCTGGCGCCGGGCGTCATCAACAACCCTCAGCTCCGGGTCGAGGCGCAGGTGTATGTGCTGGTCAACGATCCCAAGGCGCTGGACTTCCGCGAGCTGACGAAGGTCGGCAGGAAGAACGGCAAGTGGCAGGCGGTGAACATGCCGACCAATCTCGGTCAGCCGGTGAACTACATCGGCTCCACGACCGGCCCGGGCTACAACGAAAACGGCTCGCCATTCCAGGTGTCGTGGTCGGTGTTCCCGCATGTGGCCAAGGTGAACATCAACACCGTCGGCGAATGGTGCAAGGGCAACCGCTTCAACGAAAACCACGCCCATGGCGTGCGCAACCTGGTCAGGAATCCGGATTTGCTGTCCAGGATTCAATAAGATTCCAGACCGCTAACCATTCCGGGCCCGCCCTCCGGCGGGCCCGTTTTTTCGCACTCACGACCCGCTTCATTCCATCGTTGCCATCCCTCCCGCGAACCATGCGAGATGCCATGCTGACCGCGCTTGACAGCCAGAACGCAATCGGCATCATTCGCATCGCTCGGCGGGAATAGCTCAGCTGGTAGAGCGCAACCTTGCCAAGGTTGAGGTCGCCGGTTCGAACCCGGTTTCCCGCTCCAGACCACGAGGGCCGCAAGGCCCTCTTTCTCTATAAGGCCGAGATCCGGCAGGGTAGCCAAGTGGTAAGGCAGAGGTCTGCAAAACCTCCATCGCGGGTTCGATTCCCGCCCCTGCCTCCACCTTCTTTATCACCTGCGACGCTGTTCCCCTTTCCCGCTTGCCCGCGCCCGCGGAGTTGGCATGATGCGCAAGGATTGGCGTCTGTTGCGCCGGGATGGTGGAACTGGTAGACACACGGGACTTAAAATCCCGAGAGCGGCTAGCTCGTGCGGGTTCGACTCCCGCTCCCGGCACCAGTCGCACGCGAGGAGGGAGACATGCGCGATGGCATGCTGATGCGCGTCTATCTGACGGAATCGGACAAGATCGGCGGCGAACCCGCGATGCAGGCCGTGCTGCACCTGTGCCGGGACGCCGGCCTGCAGGGCATCACCGTGATGCGCGGCGTGGAGGGCATGGGCCTGCACGGCGTGCACAGCAGCGCCTTCCTGTCGCTGTCCAGCGACTTGCCGCTGGTGGTGGAGGCCATTGACGAGCCCGAACGCATCCAGCGCGCCGTGGACATGCTCCGCCCTCACCTGGGGCACCGCCTGGTGGCCACCTGGCCGGTGTCCATCATGCGCGCCAGCGAGGAGCGCGACGATGCGTGAACTGCTGCGCGGCATTCCCCTATTCGCGGAACTGGATGACGAGGAGCTCGACGCCATCGCCCGCCTGGTCAAGGTGCGCGCCTATCCGAAGAAAATGCTGGTCGTGCAGGAAGGCGAGCCCGGCAATTCCATGTTCATCATCATCAGCGGTTCGGTGAAGGTCTCCTCCTATGCGCCCGACGGGCGCGAGGTGGTGTTGAGCATCCTGGAAAAGGGCGATTTCTTCGGCGAAATGGCGCTGCTGGACGAAGAGCCGCGCTCGGCCACCGTCACCACGATGGAGGACAGTGAACTGGGTCAGATCCGCCGCTCGGATTTCGAGCGCCTGATGCTCGACATGCCCCAGATCACGCGCAAGCTGCTGGCCGAGATGGTCAGCCGACTGCGACGCACCAGCGCCGTGCTGGAACGGGTGAGCACGATGGACGTGCCCCAACGGCTGTACAACTACCTGCGCGACTATTGCGAACGGCGCGGCATTCGGGCGCTGGACGGCTGCTACGAGGTGCGCTTGCCGACCCACCAGCTCGTGGCCGACCAGCTCTCCACCAGCCGCGAAACCGTTTCTCGCGCCATCAGCGCGCTCAAGAA
>JALVTX010000050.1 GCA_027035825.1 Mariprofundaceae bacterium | reverse complement strand
GCGCGGTTGGATGCGCTTGGCTCGCAGCTGGTGGAAACCGCCTCGCTGGATCCCGCCGAGTTCAACTTCGGGCTGGCGCCCGCCATCGGCGGCCCGAGACAGCCGGCCATCCCGGTTCCGGCCTCGGGCATCGCCGACTCGATCGAGCAGATGGATGCGCAGCTGACGCGCATGGACGCCCAGCTTTCCGCCATCGACTACCTGCTGGAGCAGCAGCGCTCGGTGCAGGCCGCGCGCCCGCACGCCTGGCCCACCGAGGGGGGATGGATCAGTTCGGGCTACGGCCCGCGCATTGACCCCTTCAATGGCGGCCGCGAGATGCATCGCGGCGTGGACATCGCCAACCGTTACGGCGCGCCTGTGCTGGCCGCCAGCCATGGCATCGTCACCTTCGCCGGCAAGATGAAGGGCTTCGGCTACATGATCGACATCGACCACGGCTATGGCTACGTGACCCGCTATGGCCACATGTCCAGCCTGGCGGTCAAGGTGGGCGACGAGGTGAAGGACGGCCAGATGATCGGCCGCATCGGCTCGCGCGGGCGCTCCACCGGCCCGCACCTGCACTTCGAGGTGCACCGCTACGGCAAGGCGCTGAACCCGATGCCGTTCCTCCCCAAGGGGTAGGGCCTGTTTACGCTTGGTTGAATGGCGGCGACTTCGGCCATGATTTCGATCTCGGAAGGCATCGCGCGCGCGGCGTGCCCTCTGCGGCACGCGAGCAAGCGATAACGCCGCGAGGCGGAATCATGGCCAAGTCCCTCCGGGCTGCGCCCGAAATGTTCCCGAATGGCGCCCACTCGGCGTTGCTCGGCTTGCGCATGGCGCCACCATGCGCCGCGCCTCGCGCCTTGATTGGTCGCATTTCTGGCAGCAGCGACTCCGTCCAACCAAGCGCAAACAGGCCCTAATTCAAGAAACCTTCCCGGGCGGGCCGAACTCCTCGGCCTCGACATAGACGCTGGCCGGATAGACCGGTCCGATATCCACCATCAGCCAGACGTCGCCGCGCAAGCCCAGCTCCACGTCCAGCACGTCGCCTTCCCGCAGCAGCGCCGCAATCTCGCGCGCCACGGGCACGGGCCCGATGCGCTCGCTCTGGCTGTCGAACCCCAGCCAAACTTGATGCTCGCCCAGCGACAGCACGCGGGCGTGCCCCTCCACGAAACGGGAGAAGCGCTGGCCGCGAAGCCGGGGCGACACCCCGCCGCCCAGCCGCACGTAGTGGAACAACAGACGCATCGCCCGGGCGGTGCGCACGCATTCGTCGGCCATGTCGTTGACCACGGCCATGAACTCCAGGTAGCGCGCCTGATCCAGATCGCCCTGCTTGCGCATGAAGGCCAGCCAGTCGCGCACCGTCTCCGCATAGGCCTCGATGCCAGTGGCGTCGTCCCCGATCTCGCGCAGCAGATACCAGCCGAAGAAATCGCGCATGTGCTCGGGCTCCAGTTGCGCAAGCTCCAGGCCATGCAGCTCCGGGCCCGCGTCCATGTCGCCATCCATCAGCTCGTTCATCTGCGCTTCCAGCGCCTCTTCCCAGTCCGCCAGCTGCGGCTCCTCGGCCTCCGCCAGCTCGTCCCGAAACAGGTCGGAATAATGCACCAGGTAATCCGCCAGACCCTCCATGCATTCCTCGGCCAAAGTGCCTGCCTCGCCGCCTTGCTTCATGCGTTCCCGCACGAAACTGTCCATCGCATCCTGCAAAAGCCTCACCGCGTCTCCCCTTGATGATTTCCGCCCCGATGGCTATGTTCGCCCACCCTCGCCCGCGAAAGGGGTGCATGAACCGAGTGAAAGGAGCCCGCCATGCAAATCAACGCCACCAGCATCCGCAAGGGAATGATTCTGGAGGTGGACGGCGCGTTGTGGCGCGTGATGAAAACACAGCACGTCACCCCCGGCAAGGGCGTGGCCTGCATGCAGGTGGAGATGCGCAACGTCGAAACCGGCAACAAGACCAACAAGCGTTTCAACTCCACCGAGCGCGTCGAGCGCATCACGCTCTCCCAGCGGCCGATGCAGTTTCTCTACGAGGACGGCGGCACTTATCACTTCATGGACATGGAGACCTACGAGCAGGTCGAACTGGGCGAGGAACTGATGGAGGGCGTCAAGGACTACCTGCTGCCGGAGACCGAGGTCATCATCGAGTTTCACGGCGATCGCCCGCTGAACGTGCAACTGCCCCAGACCGTCGTGCTCACCGTCGTCGAATGCGACGCCGCCATCAAGGGCCAGACCGCGACCGGCTCCTACAAGCCCGGCAAGCTGGAAACCGGCGCGCCCATCATGGTGCCGCCCTACCTGGAGCCAGGCACCAAGATCAAGGTCAACACCGAAACCGGCGAATTCGTGGAGCGCGCCTGAGCTCCCGATGCCCGCCGGCTGAGCTTCCCGCCATGGCCGAACCGGCCGGCACGCGCCTGCTCCCCCTCCTTGCGGCGTTGACGATCGTCGTCGCGGGCGGGTTGTCGCCCGCCCCGGCGCGCGCCAGCGACGCTCTGCCCCTGGCCGAAGTCATTCGGCAAACGCTGAGTCGCCATCCGGACATGGCGCTGGCGCGGCTGAAGAGCCAGACGGCCGACGTGGAGCCCGAGCGCCTGCAAGGGCTGCTCGACCCCAGCTACAAGGTCAGCGCCCTGGTTTCGGACGACCGCGACCCGTCCAACTTCATCTTCAACCCGACCACGAACACCAAGTTCGCCCAGCTCAAGGGCTCCTTCAGCAAGCCACTGGCGGCAGGCGACACCCTCACGCTCGGCGCTGACTACAATCGCACCGACCAGAAGTTCGGCCTGGGCAACAACAGCTTCACCCGCTTCGACCCCTTCTATCACAACCAGATCGACCTGACGTGGCGTCATCCCCTGCTGCGCGGCAAGGATCGCCCGGATTGGCGAGAGGGCCTGGAAGCCGCGCTGGCCGACGCCCGCGCCGCCCGCCTCCAGGAGCGCGTCACGGCCCGCGCCCTGGCGCGCAAGGCCATTCAGCTCTACTTCGACATCGCCGTGGACGAGGCCAACCTGAAGCTGGCCCGGGCCGGCGTGGCCCGGGCCGAACGGCTGCTGCGTTACCAGGAATCGCGCCAACGCTTTGGCTTGATCGAGGAGGCCGACCGCCTGCAGACGGCGGCGCTGCTGGCCGAGCGCAAGCTGAACGCGGCGAGCGCCGAGGAATCGCTGGCCCGCGACATCACGGCGCTGAACCGCCTGATGCTGCGCCGACCCGACGCACCGATCCACGTGCACGAATCGCTGGCGCCCGACGCGCCCCTGCCCTCGCTGGAGGACATCATGGCCACGGCGCTGAAGCGCCGCCCCGAGCCGCGGGCGCTGGATGCACGGCTGAAGGCCGCCGAGGCGCGATTGAAGGTGGCGCGCGATGCCCAGCGCATGCAACTGGACGTCATCGCCCAGGCCGGCACCCGGGCGCTGGCCGGCAACGCCGCCGACGCCGCGCGCCAGGGCTTCAGCGTGGCCGACCGCTTCATCTCCCTTGGCGTGGAACTGGGCGACACCATCCATGACCACGCCGCCCGCGCCGACATTCGCAAGGCCGAACTGGCCCGCGCCGAGGTGCTGGCCGAGCGCCGCCAGCTGGAGGAACGGATTCGTGACGACGCGGCCAACCTCCTCGCGCTGATCCGCACCGGCCGCAAGGCCTGGCGCGCGGCGGTGGCGCGCATGCATGCCGAACAAAAGAAGTTCGCGGCCGAGGTGGCGCGCTACAAGGCGGGCCGCTCGGACACGGCCACCCTGATTCAATTCGAGGGCCAACTGCTGGCCGCCCAGGTCGAGGCCTCGCTGCGGCGGCTGGCGCTGTTGCGCAACCTACGGCAACTGGCCTGGGTGGAGGGCGTGCTGCTGGATGAACTGGGCGTGAAGCTGGCCGATGCGGGAGCCGCGAACGCGGATGTGGCGGGCGAGCCGGCGAACATCGGGCCGTGAAACGCGTCATCGCCTTCTTCGTCCGGCGCGGCCTGCTGGTCAACCTGCTGTCGCTGATGCTGCTGGGCGGCGGCGTGTTCGCCGCACTCTCCATCCAGCGCGAGGCCTTCCCCAGCGTCAACTTCGACCTGGTCGTCATCTCCGCCGGCTGGCCCGGCGCTTCGCCGCGCGAGATCGAACGGCTGGTGGTCACGCCCATCGAGCGCGAACTCAAGGGCATCGACGGCATCAACACCATCCGCTCCACCGCCTACCCCGGTTCGATGAGCATCAACATCGAGGTGGACCCGGACTACAAGGATCGCTCCCGCTTCGTCTCCGACGTGCAGCAGGCCGTGAACCGCGCCTCGCTGCCCGACGACCTGCCGGATGATCCGCGTATCATGGAAATCAAGTCCGAGCAGGCGCCGGTGATTTCCTTCACCGTGTTCGGCGACTTCCCGCCGCTCACGCTCAAGCGCATTGCCGACCACATCGAGGACGACGTGCTCGATATCCCCGGCGTGGCCCGCATCATCACCCAGGGCAAGCGCAAGGAGGAAATCCGCATCGTGCTCGACCCGGAGCGGATGCGCCGTGCCCGCGTCACCGCCGGCGACGTGGCGCGGCTGATTCGCGGCTGGAACATCAACGCTCCCGGCGGCGCGCTGAAGGCGTCCGACGGCCAGCGCATCATCCGCGTCACCGGCCAATTCCTCTCGGCGGACGACGCCGCCAACCTGGTGCTGCGCGCCAACGACCGCGGCGACGCGGTGCGCCTGGGCGACGTGGCCCGGGTGGAGGAAACGCTGGTGGAGCCGACCCGCTACGTGGACGCGATGGGTCAGCCGGCCATCAACATGATCGTGATGAAGAAAGGTGACGCCGACATCATCACGCTGGTGGATCGCGTGCGCGCCTATCTCAAGACCATCCCCGAACTGTATGGCCAGGGCGTGCACGTGCGCACCTACCAGGATTTCTCCACCATCACCCGCCTGCGGCTTGGCGTGCTCACCAGCAACGGCGGCCTGGGGCTGATTCTCGTGCTGGCGACGCTGCTGTTGTTCCTGCGCCCGGCCGTGGCCATCACCACCGCTTGGGGACTGCCGGTCATCTTCTTCTCCGGCCTGTTCGCTCTCTGGCTCGGCGGCGCGACGCTGAACCTGCTGACCATGTTCGGCTTCATCATCGTGCTCGGCCTGATGGTGGACGACGCCATCATCATCGGCGAGAACATCACCTGGCACATGGAACAGGGCGCGCGCCCGGAGCGCGCCGCCATCCTCGGCGCATGGGAGCTGGCCGGGCCGGTGACGGCCACGGTGCTGACCACCATCGTCGCCTTCCTGCCGCTGATGTTCATGGACGGCATCATCGGCAAGTTCGTGTTCTCGATCCCGGTGGTCGTGGTCACGCTGCTGCTGTTCTCCTGGCTGGAAGCGTTGTTCATCCTGCCCAACCACGTGCGCGACATCAGCAACCCGCGCGCCCACCCCGGCGAACGGCGCGTGCTGGTGTGGCTGACCCGGCTGTACGTCCCGCTGTTGAAATTCGCCGTGAAATGGCGCTGGCTGACCGTGTTGCTGACGCTGGTCGCGCTCGGCGCGAGCCTCTGGCTCGCCTCCGGCATGAAGTTCCAGCTCTTCCCACCCGGCGCGGAGAACCAGTTCTACGTGCGCGTCACCGCCCCCACGGGCACGACGCTGGAGCAGATGCGCGGCATCCTGCACCGCGTGGACGGCGAAATCCGCCGGCGCATCGACCCGAAGCTGCTGGAGACCACCATCGCCATCGCCGGCCAGAGCAGCGCCGACGAGCGGGACGCGCTGAAGCAGATGGGCGACCACTTCGGCTTCGTACGGGTGGTGCTGACGCCATTCTCCACCCGGTCGGTTTCCGCCTTCACGGTGATGCGCAAGCTGGAGCGCGAGATTCCGCCGCTGTTCCCGGCCCTGCCGATGGACTTCGTGATGCTCAAGCCCGGGCCGCCGGTGGGCCGCGCCCTGCAAGTGGAGCTCTCGGGGCCGGATGAGGCCGCCATCACCCGCGCGGCCCAGCGCCTGACCGCATACCTGGGGCGCATCCCGGGCGTCCATTCCATCGAGAGCGGGCTCACGCCGGGCGATCCGGAAATCCACATCGTGCTCAACCGCGCCAGGGCGGCCTATGCCGGCGTGGACATGGCCACGGTGGCCGCGCATATCCGCGCCGCCTTCGACGGCCTGCGCGTCTCCACGCTGAATCGCGGCAAGGAGGAGGTGGACGTCACGCTGCGCTACCCCGAGGCCTACCAGCGCGACATCGCCACGCTGCGGCGGCTCGGCATCCCGAACCGCATGGGCGGTCTCACCGAGCTCGGCCGCATCGCCCGCTTCGAGACCACGCCGGGCGTCACCAGCATCCACCACAAGAACGGCAATCTTGTCATCAATGTTTCGGCCGAGGTGGACCCGGCCGTCATCACCTCGCGGGCGCTGAACGCCCGCGTGATGCGCGACAGGCAGCAGTGGCTGGGCGCGGACGCCGGCAAGGTGCGCCTGCACCTGGGCGGCGAGGAGGAACGCTCGCGTGAATCGGTGCGCGGCCTCATCTTCAGCTTCATCTACGCGCTGGCCGGCATCTTCGTGATCCTGGCCGTGCAGTTCAACCGCCTGAGCTGGCCGGTGCTGGTCATGCTGGCCATCCCGTTCGGCGCCATCGGCATCATCGTGGGCTTCTTCCTGCATGGCCAGCCGATTTCGTTCATGGCCATGATGGGTTTCGTGGCGCTCTCCGGCGTGGTGGTCAACGACTCGCTGGTCATCGCGGTGTTCATCCAACGCGCCATCGAGCGCGGCGCGGCCTGGCGCGACGCCATCATCGAGGCAGGGCGACGGCGCCTGCGCGCGGTGCTGCTGACCACCATCACCACCGTCGTCGGCCTGATGCCGACCGCCTACGGCTGGGGCGGTTTCGACCCCTTCGTCGCGCCGATGGCGCTGGCGCTGTCCTGGGGGCTGCTGTTCGCCACCGGCATCACGCTGATCTCGGTGCCGGCGGCGCTTGGCATCGGCATGGATATGCGGCAGACTGTGGTTTCCATCTGGCGGAGACTGGCCCGGCGCGAGGCCTCCTGAGCGCCCGAATTCCGGCCCGGCCGCCCTCCTGCTCCAACATATGCGGCCAACATAAGCCGCCAACATAAGCCGCCAACATGAACAAGTTTTCATGAGTCGTTCACAACCATTTAAGAAGGCTGTCCTATAGTTCCGCATGTCTGGCGCCACCCTCCTCCTCCCTCCCTCCCCGGCGTCAGACGCTTGAATACGGCCCCGGCGCTTCGCCGGGGCTCGTATTTTTTCGGGCCGCCGCCTGACTTCCCGCACCCACCCTTTGTCTTCGCCTTTCGGCTTTCTGGCCCTGTTTTTGCTTGTTTTCGTGCATGCCTTTCACGCATCACGGAGCGCAGCCATGAAGATTCAACGCACGTCCACGCCCCGCGCCTCGCGCGCCGGAGAAGCCCGGGCCAGGCCCGCCGATGGCGAGCGCTTCCGCCGACTGCTGGAAGACCAGCTCCCAGCGGCGGCCACCGATGCGCGCGACGCCGCCGACGAAGCGCAGCGGAAGCGTCCCGACGCCGATGCCGCGCTGGCGCGCGCCCTGCATGTGCTGGACGGCGTGCTGGCGCGCATCGAGCAATCCGACGGGCCCGATGCGCGCGCGCTCGATGCACAGGCGCTCGAGGCCCTGCAATCCCTGCGCGGCGAGCTGGCCCGCTGCGCTCCCGAACCCTTGCGCCAGGACGCGGACGCAATGCTGGCCGTGGAATCCGAGCGCCTGAAACGCCCGTGGTAGAGCAAGGGCTCGACACCCTCCTGGATCAGGTCGCTTCGCTGCGGACGCGGGCGCTGCGCTTCGCGCCCAAGGACGAAGACCTGCGCGCGGGCTTCCGCCAGCTCACCCACGAGCTGGAGCAGCTCCGGCAGGCGCGCCCCGTGCCTCGTGCGGCCTACCAGCAGGTCAGCCGCTGGCTGGCCGCCTTCCTGGACGCCGAGCAAGGCGCGGCGCTGGCCAATCCGGAGCATCTGGACGCGCGGGCCGAGGCGTTGCACGACGCCATTCAGGAGAAGTTGGCGCAACTGAACCGCCCGGCGCATGACGCGGGAGGCCTGAACGGCGACGCGACCCGGGAACTCTCCCGATGCCTGGAAATGCTGAACCACTCCGCCGCGACGATGGCGGCCGACGCGCTGCCCGGCGCCCTCTCCCAGGCCCTGAAACGACACCTGGACGGCGACGATGCGCTTCGCGCCGAGCTCTCGGCGCTGACCGGCGCGATGCGCGACATGCTGGACGAGGTCTCGACAATGCTGGCGGAAGTGACCGACGAGCCGCCCGAGCTCAAGCAGACCGCCGAACTGCTGCAACAGGAACTGCCGGACGATCCCGAGGCCGCGCGCGCCATTCTCCAGAGCGCCCAGCAGGGCATCCTGGAAGCGGGCCGCAAGCTCGCCAGCGCCGCCGGGCGCATCAAGGCGACGGTCGCGGCCCAGGGCGACAAGGTGCGCGAACTGACCGAACAGCTCGAGGCGGCCGAGCGGCAGGCCCTGCACGACCCGCTCACCGGCCTGCCCAACCGGCGCAAGCTGGAGCAGTTCCTGCGCAAGCTGCCGGACGCGCCGGCCGCCTTCGTGATGGCGGACATTGACCACTTCAAGCGCATCAACGACCGCCACGGCCACGACGCGGGCGACGAGGTGCTGGCGCGGGTGGGTGGCATCCTGGCCGGCGGCGTGCGCGCCAGCGATCTGGCGGCGCGCATGGGCGGCGAGGAGTTCGGCATCGTGCTCGTCGGCGCCTCCGGCCGCCACGCCTTCGAGGCCGCCGACGCGCTGCGCCGGGCCGTCGCCATGGCCGACATCAAGTGCCGGCACGGCAAGGTTCCCGTCACCATCAGCATGGGCGTGGCCGTGCGCCGGGGCGACGAAGAGATACCCCATTGGCTGAAGCGCGCCGACGCGGCGCTCTACGAGGCCAAAAACGGCGGCCGCGACCAGGTGAAGGTCGCCACGGCCTGAACCCCGCGCGAACAAATCGCTGATCGACCGCACCTCCCCCGGAGCGAATCGCGCCCGGCTGTTGGCCGGGCGCTCTCTGCCGCATCATCCCATGACTGGCAATCGGACTTGCGCGGAGTCACGCCATCCGCTGGCGGG
The DNA here is from genome assembly GCA_027035825.1 of Mariprofundaceae bacterium. GTDB lineage: Bacteria > Pseudomonadota > Zetaproteobacteria > Mariprofundales > Mariprofundaceae > JALVTX01. The sequence goes on along the minus strand of JALVTX010000050.1, from coordinate 2,185 downwards.
CCTGCTCCTGCTGCAACGCCTCCATGCGAATCACCTCGCGGTGACGCTTGAACACGTAGCGGGAAATCTGATCCTCCTCGTCCTGGCAGCGGAACACGAAGGACACGCCCACCAGATGCTGGCCGTTGGGCCGGGGCTCCACGCGGCGCACGCGGCCCAGCACCTCCACCACCAGCGGCGGCAGGGCCGGCAGCATCAGCACCACCTCCAGGCCGTCGCCTTCCTTGTAGGCGCGCGGCGTCACGAAGCTCATCCCGGAGACGCTCAGGTTCACCGGCCGCTCCTCCAAGTCGGAGCGATTGGCGTCATTCAGCATGTTGACGCCAATCAGGTAGTTCAGCTTGGCGTCCAGCGAGCGAATCGCGTTGCACAGCTCGGTGTCGGCCTCCGGCGCGGCCGAGGCGAACACGTCGTCGCCGACGATGGTGCGCAGCATGCTGCTCTGTCGCGAGCGAATGCCGATGTGCGTGCGCTCGCGCTCGAACTCCTCCTCGTTGAGCGGCGTGTCCTTCATCGGCAGCACGTCGTCCACGCGGAACTCCCCGCGCCGGTTCTGTCCTTGCGAATCTGGCATGTCGTGCGTCTCCTTGCGGCGGCGGATCGCTTGCGCCTCAGGCGGCCCGGGCCGAGAGCGGCATCAGCCCCGCATCCTCGCCAGCGTCGCGCGCCTGGGTCTTGATCTCGCCAAGCTCGATGGCCTCCAGGGCCACCTCCACCACACGACTATCAAATTGCGTGCCAGAATTGCGCTTGAGCTGCTCGACACAGAACGACAGCGGCCGCGCCATGCGATAGACCCGGTGCGTGGTCATGGCGTCAATGGCGTCCGCCACGCAAACGATGCGCGCCTCCAGCGGAATGGCCTCGCCCTTGAGCCGGTCGGGATAGCCGTTGCCATCCATCCGCTCATGATGGTGGCGCACCATCTGCCGCTCGCGCACCAGCGCGTCCATGTGCCGCAGGATGGCGTCGCCAATGCCCGGATGCGCCTTCATGATGGCGAACTCGCGGTCGGTGTAGCGGCCGGGCTTGAGCAGCACCGCGTCGGGAATGCCGCACTTGCCGATATCGTGCAGCCGGCCGCCAGTGCGGATCAGCTCCACGTGATCCTCGTCCAGCCCGAGCCGGCGCGCGAACAACGCCGACAGATCGCCCACGCGCAGCGAGTGATCCTTGGTGTAGCGGTCGCGCGCCTCCAGCGAGCGCACCAGCGCAATCAGCGTTTCCTTCATGCTGGCGGCCAGCGAGGCGTGCACGGCGCGATTGTCCAACAGCGTGTCGAGCTGGTTTATCAGCATGGCCAGCAGGTTGCGATCCTGCTCGGAGACGCCCGCTTCGGCATCCATGCGACCCATCACGCACAGCACGCCCATGGCCACGCCCTGCAACCGAAGCTGAATGGCCAGGAAGTCGTCCGCCGTCACGCCCGGCCAGCAGGCATGGCCGCCCTCGCGCGGCGGGCCGTCCAGGTATTCCTCGCCCCAGAGCAGCAGCGGCGAGAATGGCGTATCGGCGAGCGAACTCGCGGACGGCGCTTCCGCCATGCCCGCGTCGCGCCCGTCATCGGCGCGGTGGGTGATGCGAATCAGGCGGTTGGCCGCGCGGTCGAACAGGCACACGAAGCCCCGGTCGGCATGCACGATGTCCATCGCGATGCCCAGCGCCGAGGAGCAAATGCGCTCGACGTCATGATAGCGGCCCAGATCATTGACGATGCGGAACATCAGGCCTTGGGTGCGCCCCAAATCCAGCACGCGCGGCAACAAGGTTCCGTGCCGGAGCTCGCGGCTGTTCATGTCCGGCGTCGCTCCCGGGTCATCGTTGTGACACTGCCCCAGCACGTCGCGCAGGCAGGCCTGCAACGCCTCGGGGTCGAACGGCTTGGGCAGGATGTGGGCCACGCCCAGCGCCTGGGCCTTTTCCATGCGGGACGGCGACAGGTAGCCGCTGACCAGCACCACCGGCGGCATCTCGCCCCGCCGCTTCAGCTCCTCGATCAGCTCCAGGCTCTTGCCGTCGCCCAGGTTGTAATCGGTCACCACGCCGTCCCAGCGGCGGCCGGCCATCTTGTCGCGCGCCTCGGCCAGCGAGGCCGCCTCCTCCAGATGTGCATCCGGCTCCATGGCGCGGATGGTCTCGGCCATCACCTCGCGAACGGTGTCCTGATCCTCGGCGATGAGAATGT
>JALVTX010000049.1 GCA_027035825.1 Mariprofundaceae bacterium | reverse complement strand
GTGCGACACCGGCGACATCGGAACCGACCATCCCCGAGCTCCCAATGCCGGTTGCCGCCACAGGCAGGACACTTCTTTCGCATGACCAAACCCTCCTGGATTTGGTCCAGATTGGTAGAGAATTACCCTTCGGAATAGTCGAAAGTGGGCGGAAGCTGGAACAACACCATTCCCAATGCCGCCCCGAGTTCGCCCAGGGCCTGCCGCAGCTGGCGCATCGGCTCCTCGCAGTCGCGGAAGCGGCGCAGGTGGGTGATCAGTCTGGGAGCCTTGACGGCATAGACGAAGCCCTGCGGCGCCTGTTTCCGCCAGCGGCGGACGCTGAACGGCGTGGGAAAGCGATAAAAACTGGCGTTGATTTCCACCGTGTCGAAATGCCGGGCATAGAACTCGAACCAGCGGTTCATCGGCAATTCCTCGGGATAGAATCGCCCCCGCCAGTGACGGTAGAAATAGCCCGAACACCCGATCCGGTATCCCATGTCATGATTGTAGCTGTCCCGCCGCCGGACGGGGCCATCGTCCACGCGCATGGCCTTTGACGGTCAGCGGGGCTAGCATCGGCTGGTGGACTGGGCGCACCATCTCGTCGAGCAGTACGGCTACTGGGCCGTTTTCATCTGGACGTTCATCGAGGGCGAATCGGTATTCGTGGCCGCGGCGGCGCTGGCCGCCGCCGGACTCATGGAACCATGGAAGGTCATCGTGGTCGCCGCGGCCGGCGCATTCGCCGGGCACCTGGCCTTCTTCGCGCTGGGTCGCTGGCGGGGGATGGAGGTCATCCAGGCCGTTCCGTTCCTGCGGCGGCATTACCCGAAGGCCAACGTCATCCTCGACAAGTATGCCCAGTGGTCCATCTTCATCTTCCAGTACCTGTACGGCACGCGCATCGTTGCGGCCATCCTGTTTGGCGCTTCCAGCATCGGCTTCTGGCGCTTCTTCTGGCTCCAGGTCGCCAATTGCCTTTCGTGGTCGTTCATCATCTATGCCGTGGGCCATGCGCTGGGGCTGGCTGGCCTGGCCATCCTGCACCGCTTCGGCATGGCCGGCCTGGTCATCGCCATCGTGGCGGCGCTCATCGTAGGCGGCGGCCTCTATGCCCGTTACGGTCACCACCATGTCCGCAACCACTTCAACAACATGAAGAACGACCGGGAGCGCGACGAAACATCCGACGACTCCAATAAATAGCCCCGCTGGAAGGCGCGCCTTTCCGTCTCTATAATGTAAGGAGAGGCAGTCTTTCGGAGGCAATGACATGGGCGCACGCATCCGACCTCCCGCCGTGGCCGGGCTGTTCTACACGGCCGACCCCGCGCAACTGGCGCGCGAGGTGGACGCCATGCTGGCCGAGGCGACGCCGCCCGAACCAGAACCAGGGCTGGCGGAGCGCCCGAAGGCCCTGATCGCGCCGCATGCCGGGCACGTCTATTCCGGCCCCATCGCGGCCACCGCCTACAAGACCATCGCGGATGCGGCAGACATCCGCCGCGTCGTGCTGCTCGGCCCGGTGCACCGCGTGCCGGTGTATGGCCTGGCGCTGCCGGATGCCGAGGGCTTCGCGACTCCCTTGGGCGTCATCCCGCTGGATGTGGAGGCGATGGATGCCATCCGCGCCCTGCAGCAGGTGGTGACCAGCGACCCCGCCCATGCGCTGGAGCATTCGCTGGAGGTGCACCTGCCCTTCCTGCAACGCGCGCTCGGCGATTTCACGCTGCTGCCGCTGGCCGTCGGCGATGCCGCGCCGGAGGACGTGGCCCAAGTGCTGGAGGCGGTCTGGGGCGGCGATGAGACCCTGCTGGTGATGAGCTCCGATCTCTCCCACTACCTGCCCTACGAGCAGGCGCGTGCCGTGGACGCCGCCACCGCCGAGCAGATCCTGGCGCTTGGCCCGCCGCTGCGCCATGAACAGGCCTGCGGCGCCACGCCCATCAACGGCCTGCTGGTCGCCGCGCCCCGCCATGGCCTGCGGCCCCGGTTGCTGGACTTGCGCAACTCCGGCGACACGGCCGGCGACCGCGACCGGGTGGTGGGCTATGGCGCCTTCGCCTTCGTGGAGGCGGCCTCGTGAACCGCGAGCGAGGACGCATCCTGGTGGGGCTTGCGCGCGCGGCCATTGCCGAGGCGCTGGGCCTGCCGGCGCCCATGGTACGCATCCCCGACGACGCCACCTGGCTTGCCGAACCCGGCGCCACCTTTGTCACGCTCACCCGCGATGGACAGCTGCGCGGCTGCATCGGCTCCTTGCAGGCGCGGCGTCCGCTGATCGAGGACGTGCGCGCCAATGCCGTGGCCGCCGCCTTTCACGACCCCCGCTTTCCGCCGCTCGGCGCGGACGAATTGGAGCGCACCGACATCGAGGTTTCGCTGCTGTCGCCCATGCAGCCGTTCATCGTCGAAAACGAGGCGGACGCCATCCGACGCCTGCGCCCGGGAGTGGACGGCGTGGTGCTGGAGTTCGGGCCGCACAAGGGCACGTTCCTGCCCCAGGTGTGGGAGCAATTGCCCGATCCCGCCACCTTTCTCGCGCACCTGAAGCAGAAGGCCGGCCTGCCGCCCGACTTCTGGCATCCGGACGTGCGCCTGTTCACCTACGAGGTGGAGAAGTTCCGTGAACGGGAGGACGACCATG
>JALVTX010000048.1 GCA_027035825.1 Mariprofundaceae bacterium | reverse complement strand
GTGCTGGGCAAGCTGGTGACGATGTCCACCGAGCTGCGCGATGGCGACCGCGTGGAAATCTACCGGCCGCTGCCGCGCAAGACGCGCGACCCGCACGCGGTGGACGCCAAAAAGGCGCGCATTCGCGAGCGCAAGGCCCGGCGCGCCGGCAAGGACGCAGGGGAGGAGAAGCCGGAGGCATCCTGACAGCAGCCGCGAACAGGTGCGGCTGGCACGGTTCTTGTTGCGTTGGGGGGCATGGAGCCCGCGGCGATGATGGTCACGAACGCCCGGCCGGATATCCCGGCCATGACGAGGGCCTGTTCACGCTTGTTTGGACGGTGTCGCTGCTGCCCGAGATGCGGCCAATCAAGACGCGAGGCGCGGCGCATGGTGGCTCCATGCGCAAGCCGAGCAACGCCGAGTGGATGCATTTCGTGCGCAGCCCGAAGGGACTTGGCCATGATTCCGCCTCGCGGCGTTATCGCTTGCTCGCGTGCCGCGGAGGGCACGCCACGCTCGCGCTGCCTTGCGAGATCGAAATCATGGCCGAAGTCGCCGCCATCCAAACAAGCGTGAACAGGCCCTAATGGAGCAGACGCTCGAAGCATGCCTGGTTGCGGCCAGGGAAGAGACCGATGCCGTCCGCCGCGCCGCGGCCATTGACGCGCTACGCTGCTGGCTCGGGCGCGAGGATGCCTCGCTGGACGCACGCATCCTGGATGTGCTGGAGGCGGCCTGCGCGTCCGATCCCGAGCGTGATGCGCCGGCGCGGAAGGCCGCCGCTGGCGTATTGCGCCGCGCCCTGATGCGTCCGGGTCACCGGTTGGTGGACGCGGTGTCGGGGAGGGCGTGGGTCTGGGACGGGCTGGATCTGCAAGGCGTTCGCCTTGCCGGCGCGGATCTTCGGGGTTCTTCCATGCGCGGCGCCAGGATGGAGGGCGCGTTCTTGCATGAGACCGTGCTCGATGGCGTGGATGCCTGCCGGGCGGACATGAACGGCGCCGTGCTGGCCCGGACGTCCTGGGTCGGGGCGGAGTGCGATGGGGCGAATCTGCGCTGGGCGGACATGAGCGAAGCCGTGCTTGCCTCGGCGCTGTTCAACGCCGTGAACCTGGATGGGGCGGTGCTGGATGGCGCGCGGGCGGAGGGCGTCTTTCTTTCCAATGCGATCATGAACCATGCCAGCCTGGCCGGGGCGAACCTTGGCGGCGCCAATCTCTTTGGCGCGCGCCTGAACGGGGCGCGAATGGACGGCGCCGACCTCAGGGGCACGGGGTTGACGCCCGAGCGAATCGCCCGGGCAGGGTGGCGGGTGCATGCCTCGCGGACAACACGCTGGGGCAGCATCGAGGATCGGGATGGCCGCAATCCCCTCTGTGTTGAATCCGGCCGCGTTTCGGCCAATCTCTAGTCTAGGGCGGGTGCTTAGTCCTGCGTTTCCGTCTGGTTGTCCTTGCCGGTCGGAGGGTTGGTTTTCTGGGGCGTGGAGGGTTGAATCAGTTCATCCCAGGCATTGCTGAGATATTCCCAGGCTGACCACAGCGTCAGCAGCGCCGCCATCCACAGCAGCGCCATGCCGGCAAGATGCATGTCCACGCCAAACAGGCGCTCGTGCAAGAGCAGCAGCAGGATGGCCGCCATCTGCACGGCGGTCTTCCACTTGCCGAGCCAGGAGACGTGGACGATGCTGGAGGCGTGCGCCAGCCATTCGCGCAGGGCGCTGATGACGATTTCGCGGCCGATGATGATGGCCGCCAGCAGCGCGGGCGCATGACCCGCCTCCACCAGCAGCGTCAGCGCCGTGGCGACCAGCAGCTTGTCCGCGACCGGGTCGAGGAAACGGCCAAAGGCGGTGACCTCGTTGCGGCTGCGGGCCAGGTAGCCGTCCAGCCAGTCCGTGGCCGCGGCCAGCGCGAAGAGCGCTGCCGAGCCCATGTGCCCGACCCTGCCGGGCAGGTAGAACACGAGAGCGAACAGCGGTATCAGGAGCACGCGCGCGGCTGTGAGTTGGTTGGAGACGGTCCAGTTCATGCGCCCCTATTGTGGGCGGATGCGCGGCATCCGGCAAAGCCTTTTTTCGGGCGAAGCAGGCGCGGGCTGGAGGGCGCTTGGCCTGCTCCCGGGGCGCAAGTATCGGCGCCCCAAGGGGTTAGCCGCTCTGTCCACAGAGGCTGTGGATAATTGTGTGCATAACTTGACGCGCCGGGCTGGCATTTCCCCGCGCCGGAGCAAGGGTGGCCGCCCGCCCATTTTTTAGGCATGTCAAAAAATCAAGCAATAACAATGGGATACGTAAATACAGTCAGAATGAAGATGAAGCGGAGCCGGCTAGATGAAGAAACCTTCACGCGGCCGACCGGGCGGTGGATAAATGGAAGCGCGAGGCATGTTTATGCGAGCCCGGCCGCATCGCCGAGCTGGCGCAGGGCTTCGTACACGGCGATGGCGGCGGCCGAGGAAAGGTTCAGCGAGCGCACGGGCGCATCGGCCCGCATGGGAATGCGCACGGGGTTCAGATCGGCCAGCGCCTCGGCTGGCAGGCCGCGCGTCTCGGGCCCCAGCACCAGCACGTCGCCCGGCTGGAAGCGGACGCGCCACAGCGCCTGGCCGGCCTTCGTGGTGAGACCGTGCCACGTGCCCGTTTCGGGCGCCAGGACGCGCCT
>JALVTX010000047.1 GCA_027035825.1 Mariprofundaceae bacterium | reverse complement strand
CCCTATAATCCGCATCAGGGCCTCCTTTCTCTCGTGGTCTTTCAACCCCAAGAATGGAGGCCCTCCCTCTTGCCCTCAATGTCTCACATCTGTCTGAACCAGGACAGTGCAATCGTCACAAAAGGCGAGATTACGGAATTTCCAGTCGCCTCGGATAACGGGTGAGATTGTCGCAGCCATCCTGGGTGACGACCACCAGGTCCTCCAGCCGCACGCCGCCCAAGCGCGGGTAATAGAGGCCGGGCTCCACGGTCACCACGTGCCCGGCTTGCAGCACGTCGTCGCGCACGGAGATGCGCGGCGACTCGTGCACCTCCAGGCCCACGCCGTGCCCCGTGCCATGAAAGAAGCCGACCTGCCGCCCGCGCCGCATGCCGGTGGGAAAGCCGCGCGCGTCGAAATGGCGCTGGATGGCCGCGTGAATCTCCGCGCCGTGGGCGCCGGCGCGGATCATGGCCAGCCCGATGTCCTGTCCCTCGCGCACGGCGCGATACATGCGTTTCAGTTCGTCGCTGGCGCGTCCCTTGACGAAGGTGCGCGTCATGTCGCCCCAGTAGCCGGTCGCGGTCAGGCGGGGAAAGATGTCGATGATGACGGGTTGCCCGGCGCGAATGAATCCCCGGCCCTCCTGGTGCGGATCGGCCGATTCGCGGCCACAGGCCACGATGGTGTGCGAGGGCGTGGCGCCGCGGGCCACGAGGAAGGTCTCGATGACCTCGCGCACGTGCGCGGATTTCAGCCGCCGGCCGGTGTCCGGGCAGCGCAGGATGCCATCGTTGCCGACGCCGGCGCGGCCCAGGAACGAACGGGCCGCGTGCATGGCCTGGCGCGTCAGGCGTTCGGCCTTGCGCAACTGGGCGATTTCCCACTCGGACTTGATGGCGCGTTCGGGGAACATCGCGCCCTCGCAGGGCTCGACCTCGAAGCCGAAGCCGCGGAGCTTCTCGGCATGGGCGAGCGGAAACCCGCCGGGAACGGTCACGGCGCGAACGCCGTGCGCGCGCAGGAAGGCGCCGGCCGTGGCGGCGAGTCCGGCGGGCCAGCCCAGCGATTCGGCCCGCTCCCGCCAGGGCGCGTCCAAGTGCGCCTCGGCCAGCCGCGAATGGCGGCGCGCCCGGTCCACCTCCAGCGGCGACAGGATGCCATGCCAGGCGCCGTCCAGTTCCACGGCGATGAACGGGTCGGGCACGAACATGCCGGTGGCATACAGCATGTCGGCATCGTGTTCGGAGGCGGCGATCATCAGCCGCGCCCGTTGGGTCATGCGGATTCCTCCTCGGCGCTTGCGACCAGCTCGTCCAGCGTCACCCCGCCCAGGGTTTCGGCCCGTTCCCGGTCGAGCCGCAGGTAGAGCCCCGCCAGCCGGCGGCCGAGCGGCGTGTCGCTCCAGTCGTCCGGCACATGCATGGCGCGGCCGGAGAGCGCGTCGTGGATGTCGGCCAGCGTCAGGTGACAGGCGTCGCGTCCCGGCACCCAGCCCTCGCCGCCCTGGTCACTGACCGTCCGCAACAGGCCCTTGCGGCAGAGCAGATCCAGCCATTCCTGGAGGATGTTGTCGGGCACGCCCGTTTCGCGGTTCAGCTCGTCCAGCCGCAGCACGCCGCCGTCACGCAGCCGTTCGGCGGCGCTGGCCAGGATCAGGTGCGCGAAGAATTGCCGCACGCCCGGCCGCATGAAGAAGGCCTGCTGCTTGTGCGACTGCTCCGGGTGTTGCAGGCAAAAGACGATTTCCGAGCCGGCGAGCACCACCACCCACGCCACATAGAGCCAGATGAGGAAGATGGGCAGCGTGCCGAGCGCGCCGTAGAGCTTTTCGTAATGCGCCAGGTGCGTGACATAGAAGGCAAAGGCGTTCTTGCTGAACTCGAACAATGCGCCGGCCACGAGCCCTCCCGCCGCGGCGAAGCGGAAGGGCACGCGGGTGTTCGGCAGCACCATGTACATCGTGGTCAGCGCCGCCGATGACATCAGCCACGGAAAGAGGGATGGCATCTGCCGCAGCGTGGCGGCCTGGGCCGTGACCTGCTTGAGGATGGGCAGGGCGGCGAAGTAGGAGGTGATGGTGATGGAGGCGCCGATGAAGATGGGCGCCAGGGTCAGCGTGGCCCAGAAGGTGATGAACTTGGAGAACAGCGGCCGGGTGCGGCTGATGCGCCAGATGTGGTTGAATGCCTCCTCCACCGTGTTCAGCAGCGCCGTGGCTGTGACCAGCAGGCCGATGATGCCGAAGATGGACAGCGCCGTGGTGCGGCTGGTGATGCTGGAAATGTAGTTTCTCACCACGTCTTGGCTGGTCGGCAGCAGGTTGGACAGCAGCATGTCGCGCACCCGGTCCGCCACCGCGCTGAAGGCGTCGAAGCTGGCGAAGACGGAGACGCCGAGCGCCAGGAGAGGCACGATGGCCAGGAGCGAGGCGTAGGCCAGCGCAGAGGCGCGCTGGATGCAGTGGTCGTGCACGAAGCGGCCGGCCACGCGGCTGACGAAATGCAGCAGCCTGAGCGCATGACGACGCATGGCGGGCAGGCTGGCGATGTCCGCCACGTCCATGTCCAGCAGGCGTCGGATGGAATTGCCCGTCTTCCCGTTCAGCGCGCCCTCCCGTGCATCGTGTTGGCCAGCCCTGCCAATAACTGTGGAGGATTGTGTCGCGCATCGCAAGCGCGGGACAGCCTCCAGGT
>JALVTX010000046.1 GCA_027035825.1 Mariprofundaceae bacterium | reverse complement strand
GAGATGGCAAGGAATACGGGCATCACCGGCAGCAGGCGATTCATGGCCGCGATGCAGGCGTCGCCCGAGGGCATGCCGACGTGCACGTGGATGCCGAAGATGTTGAAACGCCGCGCCATCCACCGCAGGCGATCCACCAGCCGGTGGTAGCGATCGTCGTCGCTGACCTGTTGATCCTGCCAGCGGGAGAAGGGGTGCGTGCCGCTGGCCAAGAGGGCCGCGCGTTGGGCTTGCAATTGGTCGCTGACGCGACGATGCAGGTTGGCGAGTTCCCCGATGCAGGGCCGGGTCTGGTCGTGAATGCCGGTATTGATCTCGATGGTGGAGGTGAATAGTTCAGGTTTAATGCGCGGCGTGGGTTCGATGGCGGCCAGGAGCGCCGGAGCGGCCGGCATTTGCGCGCCGGTGGCGGCGTCCACCGTGATCCATTCCATCTCCACGCCCAAGCTGCCGGGGCGGGAGGGCGCGAAGTCGAAGCCGCCAGCCTTGCGCGCGCTCATGGCCGCGTTGCCTTTGTCGCGTTTGCGGGCTCGGCCGCCAGGGCCCGCCGCATGATGTCGGCCTGCCGGGTCATGCCCAGCGCCGCCAGGGTTTCGATGATGCGCTTGCGGGTGTCGCGGCGCGGCGCGATGGCTTCGGCCTTCTGGTAGGCGGCCAGCGCCCGCCGCAGCCTGCCTTGCCGCTTCCAGATGTCGCCGGCGATGACCAGGCATGGCGCGCATTCCGGCGCCAGCCGCAGCGCCTGTTCGGCCTCGGCGGCGGCCAGCGCCAAGTGGCCGTGACGCGCCAGGAAGCGGGCATGGCGGATGCGCGCATAGCCGTTGAGGGGATCGGCGCGGATGGCCTTGCGGTAGTCGGCCTCGGCCGTCTTCGCATCGCCCCGGGCCTCCGCCATCTCGGCCAGCAGGTACCAGGGCGCGGCCTCGTGCCGGAAGCGCCGCGCCGCTTGCTGGAGCAGCGCCTTGGCCTTGGCCGTTTCGCCCCGGGCGCGATAAATGGCGCTCAGGTTGACCACGGTGGGCAGGCGCCAGCCCTTCTTCAGGTTTTCTTCGTACAGGCGCGCGGCCTCGTTCGCGTGCCCCATGCGTTCGAGCAGCACGGCCAGGTCGTAGCGCGCATCGAGGTTTTGGGGACGCACCCGGATTTCCCGTTCCAGCATCCGCCGCGCCTCGACCAGGTTGCCCGCCTCCCAGTGCCGGCCGGCCGCCTCGAACCAGGTTTCGGCGCGGCCATGCGCTGGCGCAAGCAGCGCCAGGCCGGTCAGCAACATCGCCAGCGCCAGGCCGGCGTCAGCGCTTCGGCGGAACAAGGCCCATCCGGCCCGTGGAGAGCATGTACTCCTCCAGGAGACGCTCCCTGGCATGCGGCGCGGGCGGCTTTTCCCGCTGCTTGTTCATCAGCTTCCAGGGATTGCGACGGAGATCGTCGGACAGCGCCTCCAGGTTCTCGGCCGTCTTTCGGAATTCGAAGATCATGCGATAGAGGTTTTCGCGATTGCCGATCAACAGTCCGTCCAGGTCGCGGAATGTTCGCTCTCCCTCGCGGAAGAAGGCGCGGCCTGCGTCGATGGCGGGCGGCAGGCGCTTGAGTGACTTGCGGGCGTCGACCAGGGCTGGCGGGAGGTTGGCGTCCAGCGCCTTCGTGGCGTGGTTGAGATTGTGCATCGTGCCGCGCAGGTCGGCGCGGTTCTCGTCCAGGATGGCGGAGAACGAGTTCACGGTCTTCATTCCGGCGTTGGCGAGGCCATGCAGGCTGTCCGCGATGTCCGCCGCCTGATCCATCAGCGCGTCGAGACTGCCGCTGGGCACGACGGGGATCCGCTTGCCCGGCGGCAGCGGCCGGGCATCGTCGGGGTCGGCCTTGAGCGAGATGTATTTTTCGCCCACCAGCCCGCTGCTGACCAGCGCTGCGCGGGTGGAGGCGGGCAGCGTGATGCCCGGCTGCAGGCGGATGCGAACCAGCGCCCGCGCGCCATCCAGCCGGATGGACTCGACGCGCCCGACGCGCACGCCGGCCAGGCGCACGGGCGTCTGCTCCTCCAGCCCGCCAACGTCGTTGAACACGGCTTCCACCACGGCGCCGCCATCGCTGAACAGGTGCATGCGGCCGATGCGCGCGGACAGCAGTCCCAGCGCCAGCAGCGCCAGCAGCACGAAGGCGCCAAGCCTGGCCTGCGGGTTCATTCACATTCCTCCGGCATCATTCCTCCAGCACGTGGATGGGGCCGTCGGCGCGGCCTTCCACGAACTGCCGCACGACGGGATCCTGGCTTGAGTCTAGCTCATCCGGCGTCAAAATCCGATGGATGCGGCCGTTCAGCAGCATCGCGATGCGGGTGCCGAAGCGGCGCGCCAGCGTCATGTTATGGGCGATGGTGAAGGACGTGACCCTGAACTCGTGGTGCAGGCGCAGCATCAGGCGGGTGATGGCATCGGACATGATGGGGTCCAGTCCGCTCAGCGGTTCGTCGTAGAACACGATTTCCGGGCGGTGGCAGATGGCCCGGGCCAGGCCTGCTCGCTTGGTCATGCCGCCGGAAAGCTCGGCCGGCATCAAGTCCTCGGCGCCGGCCAGGCCAACCAGTTCCAGCACCTCGCTGGCGCGCTGGCGCGCCGCGGCGCGCGGCATGCCCTCGCGTAGCAGGGCGAAGGCCACGTTCTCCCACACCGGCAGGGAATCGAACAACGC
>JALVTX010000045.1 GCA_027035825.1 Mariprofundaceae bacterium | reverse complement strand
TTTCAGTGCTTAGAGGCAAACACAGAATAACAAACGGAGAACCCCAATCCAACCCCAAGAAGCATTTATCCCTTATATCTCAATGACTTAAAGAACTCACGCCCGGAAAATGGGGAGAGGTCAGCTTTCTTCGACCCGGCCACAACCCTTTATATAAGGGCCGCGCCCGGGCATTGGTCTCCGCATCGTCGCTGGTGCAGAATGGCGGCATGAAGCCGCTGGAAGGCAAACGCATCCTGATTACCCGCGCCATCGAGCAGGCCGGGGAGTCGGCCGAGCTGGCGCGCGCGCGCGGCGCAACGCCGGTGCTGTTTCCCTGCCTGGCCATCGAGTGCCTGCCGGCACCCATCCGCGATGCCGCGCCCCTGCTGGAACAGCCTGGCGCGCAGGCGCTGTTCACCAGCGCCAATGGCGTGCGCTGCGCGGCCAGGGTGTTCGGCGATGCGTTCGCCCCCCTGCTCTCGAAGCTGCCGGTGGTGACCGTGGGGCGGCGCACGGCGCGGGAACTGGAGCGCCTCGGCGTCCGCCCGGCCTGGACGCCGGAGGCGTCCTTGCGGGAATCCTCGCAGGCGGGGCTGGTCGAAGCCTGGCGCGATCACGGCCTGCCGACGAGCCTGGTCTTCTTCCGCGCCGAAACGGGCGGTGACGCGGTCATTCGCGCGCTGGAGAGCGCGGGCGTCGCCGTGCACCTGATTCCCGCCTATCGCGCCGTGTGCCCGGACGACGATGCCGGCCCCGTGCGCGACATGCTGGCGCGGGGCCAGGTGGACGCCGTGCTGCTGGGCAGCGCCCGGGCCGCGAAACACTACCTGCGGCGCGTGGGCGATGCGGCCCTGGCCAGCCGCCCGGCCATCGCCGTCATCAGCGACCAGGTCGCCCGCGCCTGCCGCGACCTTGGCCTCGGGGTGCAGGTCGTCGCAAAAGAGGCTAGCTTTGCGTCCATGCTGGACGGCCTTGCCGCCTGGTTCGGCGATCAGGCCCGCTCCAGCGGGACGCCCAACAACGCGCATCAGGGAGGCGCAGATGCATAAACCCGTCATCCGCCCGCGACGCAACCGGCAGAGCGCGGCCATCCGCGACATGGTGCGCGAGACCACGTTGTCCCCGCGCGACTTCATCTACCCGCTGTTCGTGGACGAAACCATCACCGAGCCCGTGCCCGTGGCCAGCATGCCGGGCGTGTCGCGCATTCCGCTTGCCGGCGTCGGCCAGGCCGTGAAGGAAGCCGCGGGGCTGGACATCCCGGGCGTCATCCTGTTCGGCATTCCCGCCCACAAGGATGCCGTCGGCGCCTCCGGCTGGGACGCGAACGGCATCGTCCAGCGCGCCATCCGCGAGGCCAGGGACGCCGCTCCCGAGCTGTGCGTCATCGCCGACACCTGCTTCTGCGAGTACACCGACCACGGCCACTGCGGTGTGCTGCACGGGCACACCGTGGACAACGACGCCACGCTGGAAAACCTGCAAAGGGAGGCCGTCTCCTATGCCGAGGCCGGTGTTGACATGGTGGCCCCCTCGGGCATGATGGACGGCATGGTAGCCGCCATTCGCGAAGGGCTGGACGCGGCCGGCTTCGCCGACGTGCCCATCATGTCCTATGCCGTCAAGTACGCCTCGGCCTATTTCGGCCCCTTCCGCGACGCCGCCGACTCCGCCCCCAGCTTCGGCGACCGCTCCACCTACCAGATGGATCCCGCCAACGCCCGCGAGGCGCTGCGCGAAGCCCGGCTGGACGTGGAAGAGGGCGCGGACATCCTGATGGTCAAGCCGGCGCTCGCCTACATGGACGTGATTCGCGCCGTGCGCGAGACCACCGACCTGCCGCTGGCCGTTTACAATGTTTCCGGCGAATACGCGATGGTGAAGGCGGCGGCCGAGCGCGGCTGGATCGACGAACGCCGCGTGGTGCTGGAAACCCTCTTGGGCTTCAAGCGCGCTGGCGCGGACATCATTCTCACCTATCACGCGCTCGATGCGGCGCGCTGGCTGGCCGATGCCTGACAAGGACGCCATGCCCGAGCCGGCGGACGCTCCGGCCAATCCGGCGCCGCCCGAGGACGCCGGAGACGATGCCCGCGCCCCGGAGGGTTTCGCCGCCGCGCCCGAAACGCCCTCGCAGGCGCCCTCCCGGAAGACGCCCCGCAAGGGCGGGCGCTGGCTCGTCTGGATGGTCATCCTGGCGCTGTTGCCCATCGGCTGGTTCATGCTGCCGGCCCAGACCCGTCAGCACCTCACGGCCGCGCTGACTTCCGGCTCCGGCCCCGACCAAACCAGCCCCGAACCGCCGGCCTCCGAATCAGGCGCGAGCCTGCCATCCACGGAGGAAACGCCAGCCACGGCCGAGCCGGGAGCCGAACAGACGCCCGTGGCCGCCCCGGCGCCCGAATCGCCCGCGCTTCAAGCCACCCCGGCCGAGCCGGTCGCGCCTTCCCCGGCGCCGGCCGCCAGCTCCGAAGAGGTTCAGGCGCTGATGGAGCAAATCCGCGCCCTGCGCGGCGATCTCGAATCCCTGCGCACGGAGGCGTCCGCCCTGCGCCAGTCCCTGCGCCGGCAGCAGGAACTGCTGCTGCGCGACCGGCTGCGGCGCATCGTGGAGCCGCACGCGCGGCTGGCCGAGATGCGCGCGGCCTGGCGCGACATCGGCCTGCTGCCGATGCTGGGCGAAGACGACCGTGCGCTGGCCAGGCGGATGCAGGAACAGGCCGAACGCGACATGGAACGGA
>JALVTX010000044.1 GCA_027035825.1 Mariprofundaceae bacterium | reverse complement strand
CATCATCACCTCCTATGCGCTGATGGAGCGCGTGGCCAAGCGCATGGGCCTGATCCCGAAGGATCTGAGCAGCGAGCAAATCCGCGCCAACCCGGAATACATGGAGGAAATCCTCGACCTGAAGGGGGACGTGGAGGCCGAGCAGGAGGGCAACAGCGGCATCATCAACATCAAGGTCGTGTCCTCCGATCCGGAGTTCGCCCGCGATCTGGCCCAGGCGGTGGCCGAGGAGTTTCGCGCCTACAATATCGAGGAGAAGAACCGCCGCGTTTTCGAGGCCAAGAAGTTCATCCAGCAGCAGTTGGTGGTGGTGGGCGAACGGCTGAAGCAGGCCGAGGAGGCGGTGCGCGACTACCGGCAGAAGAACCACCTGTCCAGCGCCGGGCAGAACTCGGAGGTCATGGCCAAGGTGGTGGCGGATATGGAGCAGGAATACCGCCATGAGGCTGAGCACCTGAACGATCTCCGATTCGCGCTGGCGCAGCTGCGGCAGCGCATCCAGAAGGGGGGCTGGGACTACAAGGCGGTCACCGTGTCCGGCAAGGTCAGCGCCTACTTCGACGAGCTGAACAAGCGCCTGGTGGACATGGCGCTGAAGCACACCCAGCTCTCCACCGTCTACACCGACGCGCATCCGCAGATGCGCGAACTGCGCGAGCAGGCCAACGACATCCTGGCCAGCATGGTGGACGAGCTGGGCAAGCAGGTGGGTCTGACCAGGCAGCGCATGGCCGACTTGCAGAAGAACATCGAGGAAACGGAGCAGAAATACCGCGGCCTGCCCGAGCAGGCGCTGGAGCTTCGGCGGTTGGAGCGGGCCGTGGCCACCAACGAGGACTTGTTCAACCTGCTGGAGAAGAAGTATCAGGAGGTGCTGATCCGCGAGGCCGAGAAGGTGGAGGAGGTTTCGGTCATCCGGCCGGCGCTGATTTCGCACGTGCGCATCAACCCGGTGCGCACCCGGCAGACGGCCATCGCCGGCTTCATCCTCGGCCTGGTGCTGGGGCTCATCATTGCGCTGGTGTTGGAGGCGATGGACACCTCGGTCGGCACCATCGAGGAGGTGGAGAGCTTCCTGGAGGTGCCGGTGGTGGGCTTCGTGCCGCACCTGTCGCATGACGAGGCGGTGGAGCTGTTTTCCGGCGTCGAGGGCCTGGCCACCAGCGGTCACGCCCTGGAGCGGCAGATTCGCCTGATCACGCATTTCTCGCCGCCGTCCACCATCGCCGAGGCCTACCGCAGCATGCGCACGAACCTGCTGTTCTCGCAGGGCGGCGAGCATCGCGTCATCATCGTGACCAGCGCCACCATCAAGGAAGGCAAGAGCACGGTGTCGGCCAATCTGGCCACGGTCGTGGCGCAGCAAGGCGCGCGGGTGCTCCTGATTGACGCCGACATGCGCAAGCCGATGCAGCACAAGACCTTCGGGCTCAAGCGCGAGCCCGGCCTGAGCGAATACCTGCTCGGGCAGATGCCGTGGCGGGACGTGGTGCGTCGCATCTCCGACGTGCTGCTGGGTGATTTCGGGGTGGATCAGGCACTGATGACGCCGGGGCTGGACCAGCTGGACATCATCACCTGCGGGCACAAGAGCGCCAACCCGCCCGATCTCCTGGCCGCCCCGGCGATGACGCAACTGCTGGACGAGGCGCGGCAGGAATATGACATGGTCATCATCGACATGCCGCCGCTCTTGCACACCACGGATGCGACGGTGGTCGCCGGCAAGGTGGACGGCGTGCTGCTGGTCTATCACATCGGCGCCGTGGTGCGCGGGGCGCTCAAGCGCGTCAAGACCGGCATCGAATCGGTGGGCGGCAAGGTGGTCGGCGTCGTGCTCAACGGCGTGCGCAGCGAGATGACGGCCGATTACGCCAGGTACAAGATGGATCGTTATTACGCCTATGCCTATGGGGACAAGGCCGAGGAGCGCGGCAACCTGTTTGACCGGGCCAACGCTTGGATTCACCAGGCCGCGCGCGAGGCGCCGCGGCTGATCGGGAAACTGGCTCGCAGGCTGGGCGAGCGCCGGCGGGGCGGTTGATGCAACGGGATCTGGCGCGATTCCGCCGCCGCAAGCGACGGATCCGCCGTGCGCTCGCGATCCTGGCCATCACGCTGGTCGCGGCGCTGGTGGCGGTGGGCGCGCGGGCGTGCAGCGACCGCTTCAAGGAGCCCTACAACAAGGGCTATCACCCGCTGGATGAACAGCGCATCCAGCACCAGCGGCAGGGGAAGCCATGAACGGCCTGACCGTGCGCGTGCCGTTCCCGCCGGCGGTGCTGATTACGCTGGTGCTGACCACGCTGCTGATGTACGCGGCATTCCTGATCGCGCCCGATGCGGTTCGAGTGGCGTTGCTCATCTGCGCCGGCCTGATGGTGGCCGTGGTCGCCTTCACCAGCGTGGAACTCACCTTGTATCTCTTGATCCTCTCCACGCTCCTGTCGCCGGAGCTGACGTTCGGGGCCCAGACCACGGCCCACGGCGTGGTGACCTCGACCACCGAGTCGCGCGGCATCACCTTGCGCCTGGACGACCTGTTGCTGACCGTCATCTGCATCACCTGGATGTTCCGCATGGCCGTGCGCAAGGAGCTGGGCGCGGTGCGCAAGACGCCGATCAACCAGCCCATCCTCTGGTACTGGCTGTGGACGGTGTTGGCGACCACAGCCGGTTTCTATGCCGGGCGCGTCGGCATGTTCGGCCTGTTTTTCGTGCTGAA
>JALVTX010000043.1 GCA_027035825.1 Mariprofundaceae bacterium | reverse complement strand
CGCTTCACCATGTCCATGACCTGCGAGAACTTCTGCAACTGGCGATAGTCCGTTCCCGCCGCGGCATCGCGATCCAGCACCGCGTTCCATGCCAGGGCGCCGCCGGCCGCCATCAGGCCCAGGCCCGCGATCACCGCCATTCGCTGCAACATCTTCATCCGTTCACCTCGTTCCTGGTTCGAATCGCGCCGCTACCTGCGGCACCAGCGCACGGGATTGACCGGCCGGCCGCGGTCGCGCACCTCGAAGTAGAGCCGCACGTTCTCCACCCATCCGGTGCTTCCCGCGTCGGCCAGCACGTCGCCGGCCTCCACCCAGTCGCCCACCTGCCGGTACAGGGCGTCATTGTGCGCATACACGGTGACCAACCCGCCGCCATGATCCACGATCATCATCAAACCATAGCCGCCGAACCAGTCCGCGTAGCGCACCTGCCCGGGCGCAATGGCCCTAACCTGCCGATGCCCGCCCCTGGGCGCAAGCTGGACGCCGGCCAGCCGGGGCCGGCCCGGCGCGGGGCGGGAATGAAAATGGGCCACGATGCGCCCCTTCAGCGGCCACGGCAGCCGCCCCTTGAGCTGGCGCACGGAAACCTGCCGCGCGCGCGCATCGGAAACGCGCAAGCCGCCGGCGGCCATCTCCGCCAACAGCCGCGCCAGCGCCTTCTCCTGCCTCGCCAGCTCGGCGTCGCGCTCCTTCTGCAAGCGCACGTCGCGCCGCACCTTGCGCCACAAGGCCTGCTTGGCGCGCCGGCGGGCCGCCAGCTCCGCCTTGCGCGCCCGTCTGGCCTCGCGCAGACGGGCCAGTTCCTTGCGCCTGGCCACCAATTCCGTTTCGGTGCGCGCCAGCTCCTCCAGCACGCGGGCGTATTCGCGACGCCGGTCGGCCTGCGCCGTCACCAGCCGCGAGAGCATGTATTGCCGGTGCGGCACGTCGGCCACCGAAGCGCCGAACAGCACGTCCAGCCACGGCGGCTGATCCGCCGCATGCCGCCAGGCCGCCGCCGCCTCCAGCCGCATGGCGCGCCGGAGTTCCTCCGCCCGCCGTCGCAACCCGCGCCGGCGGGCGCGCAGCGCCGCCAGCTTCGCGTCGGCCTCGCGCACCGCCGCGTCGGCCTCGCGCAGCCGCGCGCCGGCCTCCACCAGCGCCCGATCCAGCGTTTGCAGCTCGCGCCCCAGCCGCCCCAGCCGCGCCTCCATCTTCCGGGCCAGGGCGCGCACCCGGGCGCGCTCGGCGCGAATGCGGCTGATCCGGGCCTCTGTATCCCCGGCCGCCCGCGCGGCCGGGAGGCTTGTCCATCCCGTCCACGCCGGCAGCCACAGGGCCGCCCACAGGGCCGCGCAGGCAAGCATCCAGGCGCGCATCATGCGTGATGATAGGGATGGCCGCGCAGAATCATCAAGGCGCGGTAGCACTGCTCCAGCGCCAGCGCACGCACGAGCTGATGCGGCAGGGTCAGCGCCGACAGCCGCCAGACCGCGCGCGCCCGCTCGCGCACGCTGGCATCCACGCCGCCCGCGCCGCCGATGACGAAATCCACCACCGCATCGCCGCGCTGCCGCCCCAGGAAGGCCGCCCAGCCCTGGCTGTCCACGTCCGCGCCCCGCTCGTCGAACAGCACGTATTCGCGGGCCCTGGCGAGAATGAGCTTCGCTTCTTCCCGCATCCGCTGCTCGGGCCGCCTGGCGCGGCCCTCGGGCAGCTCGACGATCTCGCACGGGGCAATGGGCCGAAGCCGCTCCAGGAAACGCCGCTCGTAGGCGGCCAGCTCCCGCGCCCCGCGCCCGACGACGATGAGCCGGAGCCTCACGCGGCGTCGCCGCCCCCGCCCACTGCTGGCTCGGCCCACAGCCGCTCCAGCTGGAATGTCTCGCGCACCTCGGGCAGGAAGAGGTGAACGACCACGTCGCCCAGATCAATCAGCAGCCACTCGGCCGCCTCCAGTCCCTCGATGCGCGTGGTCAGGCCGTGCCGGTGGGCGGTCTCCACCACCGCCTGCGCCATTGCCTTGAGCTGGCGGGGGTTGCGCCCCGAGGCCAGCACGAAGCAGTCGGTCATCGGGCTTCTGCCGCGCACGTTGATGATCAGCGCATCCATGCCCTTGCGATCCTCGATGGCCTGGAGCACGTCCTCGGCCAGTTGATCCAACTGTTGCGGTTGATTCGGTTGTTCGTTCACGTCATCTCCTGTTTCCGGGGCCCGTAGGCCCGCTCGATGGCCGCGCGCACGCATTCGGGCACGAGCCCCGCCAACGACTCGCCCCGCGCCGCCCGCCGGCGCACGGCCGTGGCCGATACGTCCGGCAACGCGGCATCCACGAAGGCCGCGCGCCCGGCGCCGGGGCTGGCCAGCTCCGCCGCCGTCGCCCGCCGCCATTCCGGCGGCATCGGAGCCCGGCTTCCGGCCCGGGCGAACACCGCCACGTCGCACAGCCGCGCATGGGCCGGATAGTCCACCCAGCCCGGCATGCCGGCAAACGCATCCGCGCCCAGCAGCAGCACCGGCGCGACTTCCGGGCATTGTTCATGCAGCCGCCGGAGCGTTTCGATGGTCGGCACGGGATGGTCGGCGCGCGCCTCCCAGTCCAGCACCCGGATGCGCGGCTCATCGGCAAACACGGCCTGAAGCCATGTCAGCCGGGTTTCCGCATCGGCGCGGCCCGACAATGCCCGGTGCACGGGCCGCCCCGCCGGCATCACCCACACCGCATCCAGCGGCAGCCGCGCCAGCGC
>JALVTX010000042.1 GCA_027035825.1 Mariprofundaceae bacterium | reverse complement strand
TGATACTGCCGCGGCGCCAGCACCACCACCGGCAGCTTGTCGTCGATCAGCGCGATGGGGCCATGCTTCATCTCGCCGGCGGCGTAGCCCTCGGCGTGCAGGTAGGAGATTTCCTTGAGCTTCAACGCCCCTTCCAGCGCCAGCGGATAGCACGGCCCGCGCCCGAGGAACAGCGCCCCGTGCACACCGGCGAACAGGGGCATGAGGCGCTCCACCTGCGCCGCATCGGCCAGCAAACGGTTCATGCCCGACACCGCCTCGCGCATGCCGCTCAGGTGCGACTCCAGTTCCGGTTCGCTCATCGCCCCGCTCTGCCGCGCCAGCTTCAGGGCCAGGAGCGCCAGCACCGCCAGCTGCGCGGTAAACGCCTTGGTGGACGCCACCCCCACCTCCGGCCCGGCCAGCAGCGGAATCACGCCGTCGGATTCCCGCGCCAGCGACGAATGCGGCACGTTGCACAGAGCCAGCGCCGGGTTCTCCGGCGTGCGGGACTTGAACAGCCGCAGAGCCTCCAGGGTGTCCGCCGTTTCGCCGGACTGCGATAGCGTCACCAGCCAGGTGTCCGGGCCGATCACCGGATTGCGGTAGCGATACTCGCTGGCCACGTCCACCTCGACCGAGATTTGCAGGAACCGTTCGATCCAGTAGCGCGCCGTCAGTGCCGCATGGTAGGACGTGCCGCAGGCCACCATCACGATGCGCGACGGCATGGCGTTCGCATCCAGCATCGGTGCCTCGGGAAAAACGATGCGCCCGTCCCGGACGTAAGCGCCCAGGATATCCGCCAGCACGCGCGGCTGCTCGTGGATTTCCTTCTCCATGAAGTGCGCGAAACCGCCCTTGTCGGCCGATTGCGCCGCCGAGGGCATGTCCTGCCATGCGCGGCGCACCGCGCGGCCCCCGGCGTCGCGCACGCGCACCTCGTCCAACGACAGCCAGCCGGCGTCCCCCTCCTCCAGGTACATCACCTCATCGGCCAGCCCGGCCAGCGCCAGCGCATCGGACGCCGCATACACCGCATCGCCCGCGCGCCCCAGCAGCAGCGGACTGCCGCGCCGCGCAAACCACAGGCGTTCGGGATCGCGCTCGACGATGGCCACGATGGCGTAAGCGCCCTCCAGCCGGCGCACCAGTTCCGCCCAGGCCGTTTCCGCATCGCGCTCGCACAGCGCATCGCTCAGCAGCCACGGGATAACTTCGCTGTCGGTCTCCGAACGGAAGCGAACGCCGCGCCCCTCCAGCTCTTGCCGCAGCTCCTGATGATTCTCGATGATGCCGTTGTGCACCACGGCCACGCCCTCACCCAGATGCGGGTGGGCGTTCTCACGCGTCGGTGCGCCATGCGTGGCCCAGCGCGTGTGGCCGATGCCGATGCGCCCGGCCAGCGGCCGTTCCTCCAGCGCCGCGCGCAGGCGTTCCAGTTTTCCGGGCTCCTTGCGGCAGGCGATGCCATCCGGCCCGATGACACAGATGCCGGCGCTGTCGTAGCCGCGGTATTCCATCCGCGCCAGCCCCGAGATCAGGCGCTGGCTCACATCCTCGCGCGCCAGCGCGCCGATGATGCCGCACATGGGGGCTACCGGTTCAGCGTTCGCGCTTGCGCGGCCGCTTCCAGCCCGGGATATGCCGCTGGTCGGGGCGCTCGGAAAGCGTCAGTCCGCCTTTCTCGACCGTCTTGGTGATGATGCTGCCGGCGCCGATGGTGGCGTCGTCCCCCACCTCGACGGGCGCGATCAGCTTGGTGTCCGAGCCGACGAACACCCGGTCGCCGATCACCGTCTTGTGCT
The DNA here is from genome assembly GCA_027035825.1 of Mariprofundaceae bacterium. GTDB lineage: Bacteria > Pseudomonadota > Zetaproteobacteria > Mariprofundales > Mariprofundaceae > JALVTX01. The sequence goes on along the minus strand of JALVTX010000042.1, from coordinate 950 downwards.
TGTTGGCGCCGTCATAGTTGCAGGTGATGGCTCCGGCGCCGATGTTGCAGCCCTCGCCCATCTCGGTATCGCCCACGTAGCTCAGGTGATTGACCTTGCTGCCGCGCCCGATGACCGAGTTCTTGATCTCCACGAAATTGCCGACGCGCACGTCCTCGTCCAGTCGCGCGCCCGGCCGCAAGCGGGCGAACGGCCCCACCCGCGCGCCGCTGGCCACGTTGGCGTCCTGCAGGTGGCTGAAAGCCAGCACCTCCACGCCATCGTCCAACCAGGCGTCCTGCAACACCGCGTGGGGGCCGACGCGGCAATCATCGCCCACGTGGGTGGAGCCCAAAAGGTGCGTGCCGGCGCGGATGACGGTGTCCATGCCGATGCTCACCGTGGCCTCGATGCGCACCGTCTCCGGCTGCTCGATGGTGACGCCGGCGCGCTGCCAGTCCTCGATGATGGCCTGCTGCATGATGCGCTCGACGCGCGCCAGCTGCACGCGGTCGTTGACGCCCAGCATCTCCTCGGCATCCCCCATCGGCACGGTTTCCACCGCATGGCCGTGCTTCAGCGCCAAAGGCACGATGTCCGGCAGGTAGTACTCGCCCTGGGCATTGCGGTTGCCCAGCTTGTGCAGCAGCTCAAAGAGCACGTCGAAACGCACGCAGTAGATGCCGCTGCTCACCTCGCGGATGGCCCGCTCGGCCTCGCTGGCATCCTTCTCCTCGGCGATGCGGATCACCTTGCCGCTGCCATCGCGCACGATGCGCCCGTAACCGAACGGATCCTCCACCTCCGCCGTCAGCACGGTGACCACGGCCTCGCGCGCGCGATGCTCGGTGGCCAGCCGGGCCAGCGTGTCGGCGGTGAGCAGGGGCGTATCGCCGCAGACGATGAGCACGTCGCGCACGTCGGTGATGACCTGCTCGGCCTGCCGCACCGCGTGGCCGGTGCCGAGCTGC
>JALVTX010000041.1 GCA_027035825.1 Mariprofundaceae bacterium | reverse complement strand
CGTTGAAGCTCAAGGAAATCTCCTACCTGCACGCCGAGGGCTACGCCGCCGGCGAGATGAAGCATGGCCCCATCGCGCTGATCGACGACAAGCTGCCGGTGGTGGTGCTGGCGCCGCGGCAGTATCATCTGGAAAAGGTGCTGTCCAACCTGCGCGAGGTGCAGGCGCGCGGCGCGCGCGTGATACTGCTCACCGATGCGCCGCGCGAGGCGCAGCCCGCGGACGTGGACGCGGTGATCGAGTTGCCCGAGGGGGATTATTTCACCACGCCGCTGTATGCGGTGATCCCGTTGCAGTTTCTTGCCTATCATGTGGCCCGCGCGCGCGGCACGGACGTGGATCAGCCGCGCAATCTGGCCAAGTCCGTGACGGTGGAGTGAGTTGGCTGCCGCCGGTTCGGCAAACCATGCTTTGACACCGCTCATTTCACCTTCTACGCTAGCACGGAAGTGAAGATAAGCGGGAATACGCAGGTTTTCGGAATCATCGGCGATCCGGTGTCGCATTCGCTGTCGCCGTGGTTTCAGAACCGCTTTCTCGAACAGGCGGGGCTGGATGCGGCTTACGTGCCGTTTCCCGTCGGAAGGAGTGATGTGGCGGTAGCGCTGAAGGGGCTGTGGGCCGCTGGCGTGGCAGGCTTGAACGTCACGGTGCCGCACAAGGAAGCCGTTTGCGCCGAGGTGCAGGCCGACGCCGATGCGATGCGTATTGGCGCGGTCAACACCCTGCGGCGCGGGGAGGAAGGCTGGCTCGGCGCCAACACGGACTGGCGCGGCATGAGCGCGACATGGCGCGGCATGGGCTGGGACGTGGCCGGCGGCGACGTGCTCGTGTTCGGCGCCGGCGGCACCGCGCGCGCGGCGCTGCACGCCCTGGCCGCCGATGGCGCGGCAGCGGTGCTGGTCTGCAACCGGGGGCGGGATCGGCTGGATGCCTTCATCGAGCATGCGCGCCGGCACTATCCCGACGTGAAGGTCGAGGCCGTGGACTGGGCGCAAGCAGCGGTGGATGCCGCCTGCGAGCGCGCCAGCATGATCGTCAACACAACAAGCATCGGGCTGAAGTCCGGCGGCGCGTTTCCATTTCGCCTGCATGGCCGGTGGGCGCTGGATGTCGTCTATGCGCCCTCGGGCGCGACACCCTTCGTCCGCGCGGCCCGGGCTGCGGGCATGACGGCGGTGGACGGGCTGCCGATGCTGGTGGCCCAAGGAGCGGCGTCGTTCGCGATGTGGCACGATGCCGAGCCGGACGCGCTGGATGCGCTGCGGTGGATGGAACGGCGGCTGCATCGCGCGCCTGCGGAAGTGTTGGCCTGGGAGCAGGCGGCATGAAGTCCACGCGACTGGGCGACATCCTGCTGCGGCAGAAGCGCATCACGCGCGAGCAGCTGGATCAGGTGATTCGCGAGATGAACCTGCATGGCGACACGCTCATCTCGCAGCTGGTGAAACAGAACCTCTTCACCGAGGAGGAAATCACCAAGTTCATCGCCAAGAGTTTCGGCCGGCCCATCGTGGATCTCGACAAGATCGAGATTGATCCGAACCTGACCAAGATTTCCACGGACATCATGCGCAAGAACATGGCCATTCCCATCAAGCGGACGGGGAATGTGCTGACGCTGGCCGTGGCCGACCCCTACGACATCAACGCGCTGGATGAGATGGCCTTCATCAGCGGCTGCCAGGTGGACGTGGTCATCGCGCCCGAGAGCCAGATCCTGCAGAAGCTGGATGACGTTGGCGCGGCCGAAGAGCAGCTCGACGAGCTGATGGGCGAGATGGGCGCCAGCGACATGGAGGTGGTGGACACCAGCGAGGCGGAGCTGGACGAGCACACGCTGGCCTCGGAAACCGAGGCGGCGCCGGTGGTCAAGCTGGTGAACCTGATTCTGCTCGACGCCATCAAGCGCGGCGCCTCGGACATCCACCTGGAGCCGTATGAGAAGACGCTGCGCGTGCGCTACCGCATTGATGGCGTGCTGCACGAGATCATGCGGCCGCCGCTGAAGCTGCGCGAGGCGCTGGTTTCCCGCATCAAGATCCTGGCGCGGCTGGACATCTCCGAGCGGCGCCTGCCGCAGGACGGGCGCATCAAGCTGCGCCTGTCCAAGGCCAAGACGGTGGATTTCCGCGTCTCGGTGCTGCCGACGCTGTTCGGCGAGAAGGTCGTGATGCGTCTTCTGGATCCGGCCAGCCTGCAACTGGACATGACCAAGCTGGGCTACGATCCGCAGTCGCTGGAGTGGTTCAAGCATGCGATCAACCAGCCCTATGGCATGGTGCTGGTGACCGGCCCGACCGGATCGGGCAAGACCGTGAGCCTGTATTCCGCGGTGGCGGAGCTCAACCAGCCGGGCGTCAACATTTCCACCGCCGAGGATCCGGTGGAGTTCAACTTCATGGGCATCAACCAGGTCAACGTGAACCCGGACATCGGCCTGGATTTTCCGGCCGTGCTTCGTTCCTTCCTGCGCCAGGACCCGGACATCATCCTGATCGGCGAGATTCGCGACTTTGAGACCGCCGCCATTGGCATCAAGGCGGCATTGACGGGCCATCTGGTGCTGGCCACGCTGCATACCAATGACGCGCCCTCGACGATGAACCGGCTGGTGAACATGGGCATCGAGAACTTTCTCGTGGGCTCGGCGGTGAACCTGGTGTCGGCCCAGCGTCTGGCCCGACGCATCTGCAAGGAATGCGCCGAGCCGGTGGCCATTCCGCCGGAGGCGCTGATTGACGCTGGCGTGCCGGAGGATGAAGTGGA
>JALVTX010000040.1 GCA_027035825.1 Mariprofundaceae bacterium | reverse complement strand
CGCATGAGCGGGTTGGTGCTGTGGCTGCCGCATGGCTACGAGGGGCAGGGCGCGGAGCATTCCTCGGCGCGGCTGGAGCGCTACCTGCAACTGTGCGCCGAGTCGAACATGGTCGTGGCCTATCCCACCACGCCGGCGCAACTCTTCCACCTGCTGCGGCGGCAGGTGCTGATTCGCACGCGCAAGCCGCTGGTGATGATGGGGCCAAAGAGCATGCTCAGGCAGAAGCTGTCGTTCTCCACGCGCGAGGAGCTGGCTGGCGGTCGCTTCCAGCCGGTGCTGGGCGAGACGGACAGGGCCATCGAGCCCTCGCGCGTGCGGCGCCTGATTCTCTGTTCCGGCAAGGTGTATTACGACCTCCTGACCGAGCGGCAACAGCGCCAGATCACCGATGTCGCCATCGTGCGCATCGAGCGGCTGTATCCGTTCCCGTGGGACGAGGTGAAGACGCAGCTGGTGACTTTCGCGGCGACCGAGGAGATCGTCTGGGTGCAGGAGGAACCGGAGAACCAGGGCGCCTGGTTCCAGATCGACTACCGGCTGGAGCGCTGTTTGCAGGCCGGCCAGCGCCTGGCGCACTTGGCGCGCGCGCCGTCCGCGCCGCCGGCGACAGGCTCGGCCCGCCGCCATGCCCGCCAGCAGCAGGCGCTGGTGGAGAAGGCGCTCGCCGGCGATATGGACGGGACAATGATCGAATGAACGTGGGCCTGTTCACGCTTGTTTGGACGGCGTCGCTGCCGCCCGGAATGCGCCCCCAATCGGGAGCAATCAAGGCGCGAGGCGCGGCGCATGGTGGGGCCATGCGCAAGTCGAGCAACGGCGAGCGGGCGCATTTCGGGCGCAGCCCGGAGGGACTTGGCCATGATTCCGCCTCGCGGCGTTATCGCTTGCTCGCGTGCCGCAGCGGGCACGCCACGCGCGCGATGCCTAGCGGGATCAAAAAACGCGAGATCGAAATCATGGCCGAAGTTGCCGCCACCCACACAAGCGCGCACAGGCCCAAGGAGGCGAGTCGTGGATATTGAAATCAAGGTGCCCAGCCTGGGCGAGTCCGAGTCCGAGGCGACGCTGGTGGCCTGGCACAAGCAGCCGGGCGACGAGGTGGTCGAGGACGAGATCGTGGCCGAGGTGGAAAGCGACAAGATCACGATGGAGATTCCGGCCATTGCCACCGGCGTGCTCAAGGAGGCGCGCAAGCAGGAGGGCGACGTCGTTCAGGCCGGCGAGGTGATCGGCATCATCGAGGAGCGACAAGCGCCCGCGAAGCCCTCGGGGAAAACGCCTGCGAAGGCGGGCGGGAAGGCGACGGCCCCGAAGGCGGAGGAACCCGCGCCCGAGGAGCCGGCCGCCGAATCCCCGCGGCCGGCGGCAGCGGAGGCCGCGAAGGCCGCGCATCGGGCGGAGCCGGCCACAAGCGCCGCGGCCGGGCCCGCGGAAACTTCGTCCGAGGCGGAACCCCGCGGCGGGCCCAAGGTGGCGGCCGTGCCCGAGCCGAGCCCGGCGCCCGAGGGGCCAGCGGCCGCCGTGGCGGGCGAGCGCGAGCGGCGGGTGCCGATGAGCGCGCTGCGCAAGACCATCGCGCGGCGGCTCAAGGAAGCGCAGAACACGGCCGCGATCCTCACCACCTTCAACGAGGTGAACATGCAGCCGGTGCTCGACCTGCGGGCGCGCTACCGCGAGGCGTTCAAGGCGCGGCACGGCGTGGATTTGGGGCTGATGTCGTTCTTCGTGCGCGCCTGCATCGAGGCGCTGGGGCGCTTCCCGGTCGTCAACGCCTGCGTGGAAGGCGAGGACATCGTTTATCGCAACTATTACGACATCGGCATCGCCGTCTCGACGGAGCGGGGGCTGGTGGTGCCGGTGCTGCGCGACGCGGGCGCGATGAGCATGGCCGTCATCGAGGAGCGCATCGCCGATTTCGCCAAGCGGGCGCGCGAGGGCGGCCTGCTGCCGGACGATCTGAAGGGCGGAACGTTCTCCATCACCAACGGCGGCGTGTTCGGCTCCCTCTTGTCCACGCCCATCCTGAATCCGCCGCAGAGCGCGATCCTGGGCATGCATGCCATCCAGAAGCGGCCGGTGGCCGAGGGCGACCGCGTGGTGGTGCGGCCGATGATGTATGTTGCGCTCTCCTATGACCACCGCATCATTGACGGCCGCGAGGCGGTGCGGTTCCTCGTGGCGGTCAAGGAGGCGCTGGAATACCCCGGCCGGATGATGCTGGACTTGTAGGCCGCCTTACCGGACGTAATCGCGCCAGGCCTTGAGAGCCAGCACCACGATGGGCGCGAGGTGGTAGAAGAAGTCGAAGATGTCGATGGGCCGCTTCAGCGTGCCCTCGCGCAGCATGCGGAACTTCTCCACCAGGTGCGGCTCCGGGTGGAACGGCGCCAGCGCCAGGAACACGGCGAGGACGATGAGCATCGGGTACGAGATGTGATCCAGCCAGTCCAGGTTCATGATGACTCCTTGGTTCATTGATCCCATTGCAAAAAGTCCGTCCATGGACTTTTTGCCTGGCGGGAAGCGAAAGGCGCGACTTTCGCTTCCCTCACAAATCCATCGCTTGCTCGCGCAAGCTCTGGATTTGCGCGGCCATCCTTGGCCGCGATAACGACTTCACGTGAAGTCGTCATGCTTGAGCGGACTTTGCGGCTTCCTCGAACTGGCGCATCGCGTCCAGCCCCACGGTCATGGCCAGCGCCATCAGGCCCGCCGCCGTGGCGTGCCAGCCCTTCACGTCCGTCCAGTGACAGAGGAGCAGCCAGCCGACGAAGA
>JALVTX010000039.1 GCA_027035825.1 Mariprofundaceae bacterium | reverse complement strand
CGGCCTCCTCGATCTCGCGGGACAGCGCATCCAGCCCCATGTCCTCGATCATTTCCTCGGCGGAGACGCTGGCCATGTCGAACACCTGGTTCAGCGCCGCCAGAACCGCCTCGCGCGTCGCCAGCACGGGCCTTGGCTGCCGTCCGAAACGGCGACGATAGTCGTCCAGCAGCAACCACGGCCAAGGCGCGTCCTCGGCCACGGCAACGGCGTCCTCCAACCCGTCCAGCGGCTTCAACGGCAGCGCCGACGCGGCCCGCAAGATCGGCAGGGAAAACGCCAGCGCCCGTTCGGAGTCCGCCATGTCGGGCGAAATCCCCGCCAGCCGTCTCATGGCCGCGCGCCGCCCCCAGCCTTCGGCGCGGCCGCCCCCGGCGGCGCCTTGCCATCGCCCGAGGGCGGCTGGCTTGCGCGGCTCGCCCCTGTCGTCGATTCCCCGGCGGGTGGCGCGGAGGGGCGGAAGTCATCCGGCATGTGAAGCTGGCGTTTGGGGAAGATGATGGTGCCGCCCTCCGTCGGCGCTTCATACAACTCGCGCAACCGCTCGTAGCGTTCGCGCGTCAGCCCCTCGCTGTCCGCGGCGGCGCGCAGGATGTGCGGGCGCAGGAATACCATCAGGTTTGTCTTGCGATGCTGGTTCTCGGTGAACTTGAACGGCTCGCCCAGGATCGGAATCGCGCCGATGCAGGGCACGCGCTGCACGCCGGCGGTGTTGTCATCGCGCATCAGGCCGCCCAGCACGATCATCTGGCCATCGCGCGCCAGCACCGTGGTCTTGATGGAGCGCTTGTTGGTAATCAGGTCCGCGCCCTGTACGCCGGGATTGCGCGCCAGGCTGGATATTTCCTGATACAGCTTCAGCCGCACCATGCCGCCGTCGGATATCTGCGGCTTCACGCGCAACTTCAGGCCGATGTCCTTGCGCTCGATGGTCTGGAAGGGGTTGGCCACCCCGCCTTGGGTGGAGCTTCTGCCGGTCACGAACGGCACGTTCTGGCCGACGATGATCTCGGCCTCCTCGTTGTCCAGCGTCAGCAGGTTCGGCGTGGACAGCACGTTCGTATCCGCCTGGGATTCCAGCGCCCGCGCCAGCGCGCCGATGTTCATGAACTCCTGACCGGCGAACGTCACCGTGCCCTTGGCCACACCCACCACCAATCCCGCGCCGGGGTTCAGCGGATTGGCCGCCACCGAGGTCAGGCTCGTGCCGACCTGGTTGGGAAAGTTCGTGCCGCCGAACGGGCGGATATTCGGATTGTTGGGGCTGCTCACGCCGCGCCACTCGATGCCGAACTGCTGCGCCGCGTTGGTGGACACTTCCACGATGAGCGCCTCCACCAGCACCTGCCGCCGGGGCACGTCCAGCTGATCCACCAGTCGTTCCAGCGCCCGCATGTCCGCCGGATCGGCGCTCATCACCAGCGCATTCTCGCCCTTGTCGGGCACCACCTTTACCGCGCCGGCCACCACGCGGCGCGCGGCCCGCCCCTTCCTGCCCGGCCCGCCCGCCGCGCCGCCCGCCAGCAACTCGTTGATGACCTTGGCCACGTCCCCTGCGTCCGCGAAACGCAGATGGCGCACGCGCACCCGGCCCGAATCGGCGCGCGGCGACTCATCCAAGCGGCGCACCACGCTCACGGCCTCCTGGATCAGCGGCGGCGGCCCCACCACGATGAGCATGTTCCCCGGATCATGCGCCAGCGCCTTCAGGCCCTGGCGGCCAGCCGCCGGGGCATAGAGCTTGCCCAGCGTCTTCGCCACCTTGTCCGCCGAGGCATGCTGGAGCCGGAACAACCGCACACCCACGGCATCCTTCCGATCCATCATCTCCAGAATGCGGCGAATGCGATCCACGTTGGCGGCGCTGTCCGTCGCCAGCAGCATGTTGCCGCGCGGGTAGGCCACCAAGTGCGCATTCGGCGCCAGCAGCGGCCGAATCAGGGCCACAAGCTGTTGCGCGTCCGCATAGCGCAGGCGAATCACCTGCGTCACCATCGCATCGCCCGCCGGCCCCCGCCCGTCCGCGCGCACCGGCAGCGCCTTCTGTTTCCCTTCGGCGCGGGGCACGATCTTCACCACCGGGCCGCTCGGCACCGCCGCGTAGCCATTGATCTCCAGCACCGAGAGGAAGACCTGGTATGCCTGGTCGGCCGGAATTGGCGTCGGCGATACGATGCTCACGCGGCCTTTCACGCGATTGTCGATCACGAAATCCTTGCCGGAAAATCCCGCCACGAACTGGATGAAGGCGCGGATATCCGCGTCCTTGAAGTTCATCGTCACGTCTTGCGCGAACGCCAACCCCGGCGCGGCCGCGCCAGCCGCGATCAGGCCCGCCGCCATCGCCGCCGCCCACACTAGGCTTCTTGCCCGTTTCATCGTCCGCCTCCCATCCCCACCAGTTTCGTCAACGAATGTCGTAATGCAACCGCAGGCTCGTCCCCCGGCGCAAAACATCAATATCCAGCGACCGCGCACGCCGAGCCTCCTGAAGCAGCGCCGCGCCATCGGCCACGCTGTGCAGCGGGCGGCCATTCACGGCGCGCACGACGTCGCCATTCTGGAGGCCGGCCTTCGCCGGCAACGAGCCTGGCGCGATTTCGGTGAGCAGGAACCCGTCCATTCGGCCATTGCTATGGTGAGGCGTGGCCCGCGCCGAGGTCAACAATGATGGCAGATTGGCCAGTTGTTTTTGCACCTCCGCGCGACGCAAGACCATCCGCCCGCCCGATGTCGGCGGCGTTGGCGGCGCGCTGGATGCGGCGCGCGTTCCCGCCAGCGGCCGG
>JALVTX010000038.1 GCA_027035825.1 Mariprofundaceae bacterium | reverse complement strand
GTGGACGCCTACCGGACGCGCGGCGTTTCGGCGGCGGCTGGCGGCAGCGAGCCCGATCCATATCGTCGGTTGACGGTCTCAGCCAGCGCGGGCATGCCCGTGGGCGATGGCGAGCTGGATGTGAGCGTGCGTCACGTGGATGGTCGCACTGGGCTCGACGGTTTCCCGCCGCCGGCGTTCAAGCTGGCCGATGTGCTGAACTTCACCAGCGACGTCAAGCAGACGGTGGCCAGCGTCAGGCTGGATTATCCCGTGACGGACTGGCTGGATTCCAGCCTGCGCGTGGGCCGCTCGATGGACGAGGTCATCAACCGTGACCCCGCCACCAGCGGCAACAATGCGGATTTCCGCACCCGCATTGACCAGGTGACATGGCAGAATCATGTTGGGGTGGATGCGTGGAGCCTGCTCTTCGGGCTGGATTTGCATCGTGATCGGGGGCTGAGCGGCAGCGCCGGGCTCGATCGCACCATCACCCAGCGCGCCGGATTTGCCTCGCTGGGCTGGGGCAACGCCTGGGTGGATGCAAGCGCCGCCGTGCGGCACGACCGCAATTCATCGAGCCAGAACCGCACCACCTACAAGCTGGGTCTGGCCCTGCACCCGATGGCGGGGTTGAAACTCTCCGCCAACTACGGCACGGGCTTCAAGGCGCCGTCCATCAATGACCTTTATTTTCCCACGAGCGCGTTCGCGGGGGGCAATCCGAACCTGAAGCCCGAAACCAGCAAGGGGTGGGATGCCGGGATTCGCTATCAGACCGCGATCTCCGACGCGCATCTGGAAGCCGGCGCGACCTGGTTCGATCAACGCTTCACCAATTTGATTGAGTGGCGCGCATCGCCAACCTTCTTCTATTCGCCGGTCAATGTCGGCAAGGCCACCACCCGGGGGCTGGAGTTGTCCGGCCGCGTTTCCTGGGACGGCGCGTTCGTGGCGGCGAACTGGACGTTCCTGAACGCGGTGAACGACCTGGATGGCACGCGGCTGGCCCGCCGAGCCAAGGACTCGGGGAGCGTCACCGCCGGACTGGAATGGAACGGGCTGGATGTGGAGGTGCAGGTGCATGTGGTGGGCCCGCGATTCTCGTCCAGTGGCAACAAAAAGCCGATGAAGGGTTATCACCGCACGGATGTTCGGCTGCGCTACCGGCTGGATGATCGCTGGACGCTGTTCGCGCGCGGCGAGAACATCGAGAACAAGAAGTATGAGGAAGTGTCCGGCTATGGTGTGCTGGGACGCGCCTTCTATGGCGGCGTGAGCGCCGCGCTGTGACGTGAGCGAGGGGACGTGGCGCAGGCTTCTGGTCGCGGGAATCGCGGCCGGGAGCCTCCACGTCCTGCTGTTTGTCGGCGGGCCGGTGGAGCGGCCGCCGGCGCATATCCACAATGGTCTGCTTCAGGTCTTGCTGGTGCGTCCGGCCGATGCCGCGCGCCATGCGGGTCGGGCGGCGCCGCAAGCCTCGCTGCCGCCGGGCCGGGAGGCGCGGAAGCCGGACGGGCGACGCCATCGCGCGGTGGCCCGGCCGGCAAAGCCGGTGCGCGTCGCATCGGCCACGCCCGCCAAGTCGCAACTGGCGACGCGACGCATGCGGGAGACACCTGAACGCGCAAGCGGGAGCCCGCGGGATGGGGCGGAACCGGCGGCGGTTTCCCGCATTGTCCGCCGTTCGCCCGTCAGGGCCTCGACGCCTCAGGCCGCGGGCAGCCTGCCGGCCTCGGCGCGCCGCATGCTGCTGGCCCACATCACCTACCCGCCGATGGCGCGCCGCCTTGGCTGGCAGGGGGCGGGGCTGTTCCGGCTGGATGTTCAACGTCGTCGCATCGTGAGGGTGTCGGCGCTCGCTTCCACGGGATACCGGCTGCTGGATCGCGCCGTGCTCAACGGGCTGCGGGATGTTCCGGAGCTGGATATCGCCGATGGCCGCTATCGTTTGCCGGTGGAGTTTCGCCTGCAATGAAGCGGCTGGCGCTGATGGTTGCCATGCTGCTGGCGCTGGCGCCGAGCCCGGCGGCAGCCGAGCGCATTCTGGCGCTGACGCCGCATGCCTGCGAAATCCTGTTCGCGATTGGCGCGGGCAGCGACGTGGTCGGGGCGGTGGATTATTGCGACTACCCGAAAGCCTCCCGCCTGCTGCCGCGCGTGGGCAGCTATGCCGGCATCAATGTCGAGGCCGCGCTCCGGCTACGTCCGGACATGGCCATCGTCATGAACGAGCAGGTTCCCGGCGTGGACAGGCTGCGGGCGCTGGGCGTGCGTGTGCTGGCTTCCAACCCGGAGAACCTGGAGGAGGTGTTCGCGGACATCCAGCGCATCGGCGAGGCCGTCGGGCGCGGGTCGGCCGCCGCCCGGCTGGTGCGCGGCTTGCGCACGCGTTTTGTCCGCCTGCGTCGTGAGCGTGCGAGGCCGCCGGTGCGCGCCTTCTACGAGCTGTGGGGCTCGCCGTTGATGACGGCCGGCGGCCGCAGCTTCATCACCGACCTGATGCGTGATGCGGGGCTGGACAACGTCTTTGCCGGAACCTCCGCCGAGACCGTGCGCGTCAATGTCGAATCCGTGCTTCGCGCGCATCCTTCGCTCATCATCGTGCCGCTGGAGCATCGGTCGCTGGCCGCGCGGCGCGCCTTCTGGCGGCGATGGCTGCCGAAGGCGCGTGTGGTTGGCGTGAATCCCGACCTCTTGCACCGGCCGGGGCCCAGGCTCCTGGATGGGCTGGAAGCGTTGGTTCATGCGGCCGAGGGGGCCCGGCGTTGATGCGCTGGGCGGGACTGGCGATCCTGACGCTGGCCAGCTTGTGGCTGGCGCTGGCGGCGGGCGGGGAGTGGATCAATCCATTCGCGCCGGGCAGCGAGATGAACGCCACCATTCTCTGGGAGCTTCGGCTGCCCCGTGTGTTGCTGGCCTTTGCCGTGGGCGGCCTGCTGGCGCTGGCGGGGGCATGGTTCCAGGTGCTGTTGGGCAATCCCCTGGCCGAGCCCTACGTGCTGGGCGTGGCGGGCTCGGCATCCGTCGGCGCCGTCGCCTCGCTGATGTTGTGGTCGGGCTCGGTTCTGGCCATGAGCGTGGGGGCGTTCGCCGGTTCCTGGGTCGGCATCGCGCTGGTGATGCTGTTCGCGCCGCTGGGCCCCGGGCGCATGCTGCTGGCGGGCGTGGTTCTGGCCGCCTTCTGGGCCGCGGTGCTGTCACTGCTGCTGGCGCTGTTGCCCGAGCAGGGGCTGTATCGGGCGTTCGCGTGGATGATGGGCGATCTGTCGCACTCGGAGATTCCCGTCGGGCTGATGCTGGCGGTGTGGGCGTTGGCGTTGCTGGTGGGCATGGCGCTGGCGCGGCAGATGGACCGGCTGATGCTGGGCGAGCTGCACGCGATGGCGCTGGGCACGGATGTCGCGGCGCTTCGCCGGCGCCTGCTGTGGATGGCCAGCGCGGTGACGGCGCTGGCCGTGACCGCGGCCGGCACCATTGGTTTCGTGGGCCTGGTGGTGCCGCACCTGATGCGCCTGCAATTCGGTGCCCTGCACCGGCGCGTGCTGCCGGCTTCCGCCATTGGCGGCGGCGTGTTGCTGGCGCTGGCGGATGCGGGCGCGCGCACCGTAACGGCGCCCTCCGAGCTGCCGGTCGGCGTGCTGACGGCGCTCCTGGGCGTGCCGGTGTTTCTCTATCTGCTGGCCCGGAGGGCGTCATGAGCCTGCTGGAGCTGCGCGATCTCCGGCTGGAGCGCGGCGGACGCCGCCTGTTCTCGATTTCCCGCTTCGAACTCGATCCGGGGGACGTGGCGCTGGTGCTGGGGCCGAACGGGGCCGGGAAATCCAGCCTGTTGCAGGCGCTGGCGGGGTTTCTGGCGTGCGGCGGCGACATCGTGATCGGCGGCGAACGCCTGGCCGCGATGCCGCGCCGGGAACTGGCGATGCGGGTGGCTTGGATGGGCGCCTTGCCGCCGGCGGAGTTTGGCCTCACCGTGCGTCAGCGCCTGGAACTGGCCTGCGACGGTCTGAGCCCGCCGGAACAGGAGATGGAAGCCGCCGCGCGGGCCATGGAGGTTGAGCGCCTGCTCGATCATCCCTTGGGGGCGCTGTCCAGCGGCGAGCGGCAGCGCGTGGAGCTGGCCGCGTTGATGTTGCGGGACGTCCCTTTGTGGCTGGTGGACGAGCCCACGGCGCATCTCGACCTGAAGCATCAGGCGGCGTGCCTGCGCATGCTGCGGGCGCGGTGCGAATGCGAAGGGGGGCGGGGGATGGTGGTGGTGCTGCACGATCTCGCGCAGGCGCGCGCGCTGGCGCGGGGCCGGAGCGACCGGGTGCTGCTGCTGGACGGGCGCGGGGGGCTGCACCAGGGCGGGTCGGAGCTTCTGGACGACGTGGATGCACTGTCCACCGCGTTTGACGTGCCGCTGACGCGGGGCCGTGACGGCATCGGACCGAGATTTGACGAGCTGGAGGATGGAGCATGAAGCGGAGAAGCAGAAGGCGGGGCGTGATCGTGGTGAACACCGGCGAGGGCAAGGGCAAGTCGTCCAGCGCCTTTGGCATGGCGTTCCGCGCCGCGGCCTGGGGCATGAAGGTGTGCGTGATTCAGTTCATCAAGGGCAAGTGGAAGACGGGCGAGCAGAAGGCGGCCGAGCGGTTCCCCAACATCGAGTGGCATGCGCTGGGCGATGGCTTCACTTGGGATACGAAGAATCCCGAGCAGGACATCGCCACCAGCCGCGCCATCTGGGAGCTGTGCAAGCAAAAGCTGAAAAGCGGGGAATACGACCTGCTGGTCTGGGATGAAATCAACTACTGCTGCGGCTACGGCTGGATCGAGGGGGCGGAGATCGCGGAGTTTCTGCGGCGGGAGCGGCCGGACTGGATGCACGTGATTCTGACGGGGCGCAACGCGCCGCCCGAGGTCATCGAGGTGGCGCACACGGTGACGGAGATGCGCCCGATCAAGCACGCGTATGATGCCGGCATCCAGGCCCAGCAGGGCATCGAGTTCTGAGGCGCGGGATGGAGGGTAGGGAGAACGAGCATCGGACGATGGAACGCGAGGCCGTCTACCGCGTGATCCACGCGCGGCGGGACATGCGGCATTTCGCGAAGGGCGCGGTCGCGCCCGAGGTCTTGCGTCGGATTCTCGCGGCCGGGCACGCCGCGCCCAGCGTCGGCTTCATGCAGCCGTGGCGCTTCATCCGTATCACCGATCAGGCCTTGCGCGAGCGGCTGGCCGGGCTCGTGGAGGAAGAGCGCCGGCGCACGGCCGAGGCGATGGGGGAGCGCAAGGCGGAGTTTCTGCGGCTGAAGGTGGAGGGCATCCGGGACTGCGCCGAGCTGATCGCCGTGGTCATGGCGCCGGATGACGGCACGGTCTTCGGCCGGCGCACGATGCCGGAGGCGATGACGCTGGCATCCTGCGCCTGCGCCATCGAGAACATGTGGCTGGCGGCGCGGGCCGAGAACCTCGGCATGGGCTGGGTGTCGTTCTTCGAACCCGAGGCGGTGGCGCGCCTGCTGGCCTGCCCCGAGGGCGCGCGGCCGATCGCGCTGCTCTGCGTCGGGCCGGTGGACGATTTCTACGAGGCGCCGATGCTCGAGGTCGAGGGCTGGCGCGATCGCCTGCCATTGGAGGCCGTGCTGGGCGAAAATGGCTATCCACCCAATCGTCAAGACACGGATAAACAGAGGAAGGGGACATGAAGCTTCCTTGCGGTGGAGGAAGAAATAGTCATTGGTCTTTGTGCCTTGGTGTCTTGGTGGTTTCACTTCTCATTCGGATTCCGACGTTCTCGTGGCGGGAAGTCGCATGAAGGCGCTGATGATCCAGGGCACGGCCTCGGGCGTGGGCAAGTCCGTGCTGGTGGCGGGGCTGTGCCGGCTTTTGGCGCGCAACGGCGTGCGCGTCACCCCATTCAAGCCGCAGAATATGAGCAACAACGCGGCGGTGACCGCGGATGGCGGCGAGATCGGCCGCGCGCAGGCGCTGCAGGCGATGGCCTGCGGGCTGGAGCCGGTCGTGGACATGAATCCGGTGCTGATCAAGCCCGAGGCGGACGAACGCGCGCAGCTCATCGTGCGCGGCCGGCCGGCCGGACGCCTGCATGCGCGCAGGTTCCGCGAGAATCGGCAGGCCCTGCTTGCCACGGTGATGACGTCGTTCGAACGTCTGCGCGAGAGGTTCGACATGGTTCTGGTCGAGGGCGCGGGCAGCCCGGCCGAGCCAAACCTGAGGCGCGGCGACATCGCCAACATGGGCTTCGCCGAGGCAGCCGACGCCCCGGTCTGGCTGGTCGGGGACATCGATCGCGGTGGCGTGTTTGCCGCGCTCAAGGGCACGCTGGATGTGCTGGCGCCTTCCGAGCGGGCACGTGTTCAGGCTCTGGTCATCAATCGCTTCCGGGGGCATCGGATGCTGCTCGATGACGCGCTGGACTGGCTGGAGCGGGAGACGGGCAAGCCGGTGGCCGGCGTCATTCCCTGGCTGGCGCTGGATTTGCCCGAGGAGGATGCGCCGTATCGCCATGTCGCGCGCGGCGCGGATGATGGCGATGCCTTCCACGTGGCGGTCATCGCCTACCCGCGCATGTCCAACCACGACGACGTGGATCCGCTGGCGGCCGAGACCGGCGTGGCCGTGCGTTTCGTCCGCGAGCCGGCGCGATTGCAGCCGGCCGATGTGGTCATCCTGCCCGGCTCCAAGCATGTGGCCTCCGACCTCGCTTGGCTTCGGGCGCGAGGGTTCGCGCCGGCGCTGGAGCGCCATCTGCGCCATGGCGGGCGCGTGCTTGGCATCTGCGGCGGCATGCAGATGCTGGGGCGGCTGATCCGCGATGCCGGCGTGGAAGGCGGGGATGCGAAGGGCCTGGGTTGGCTGCCGGTGGAGACGGTGATGCGGCCGGAGAAGACGCTCCGGCGCGTGGATGCGTGGGCCGAATGGCCGGAACCGACGCGCGTGAGCGGCTACGAGATTCATCACGGACGCACCGAGGGCGGCGATGCGCCGTTCCCGTTCGCGGCCCGCTCCGCGGACGGGCAGGCGTGGGGCACGTATGTCCATGGCATGTTCGAACAGGGTTCGTTTCGCCGCGCTTGGTTGCGGGCCATGGGCCATGCGGGCGGCGACGGCGAGGATCATCGGACGCGCGTGCTGGCCTCGCTGGATCGGCTGGCCGATGCGCTGGAGCATCATTTGCGGCCGGAGATGCTGGCGCCGTTGCTGGAGCGCAGGAAGGCGGCGTGACGGCGATCGTTGCCTTGGCGCTGGAGTGGCTGCTGGGCGATCCGCCGAATCGCTGGCATCCGGTGGCCTGGTTCGGCCGCTGGGCAGGCTGGTGCGAAGGAATTGGCTATGCCGATGCGCGCGCCTCCGGTGTGATGACCTGGAGCCTGGCCGTGTTGCCGCCGCTGGCGCTGGTTTTGGGCGCAAGCATCCTGTTCGGCTGGCCCTTCGATGCGCTGGCTCTGTGGCTGTGCATCGGCTGGAAATCCTTGTTTACGCACGTGCGCGCGGTGCTCGATGCCCCGGATGTGATGCGGGCGAGGCAGGCGGTGTCACGCATCGTCAGCCGGGATGCGGCGGCGATGACGCGCGAGGAGGCGCGCCGGGCGGCGCTGGAATCGCTGGCCGAGAACGCCTCGGACGCGGTGGTCGCGCCCTTGTTCTGGTTCGCGCTGCTGGGCGCGCCGGGGGCGGCGGCCTATCGGATGATCAACACGCTGGATGCGATGTGGGGCTACCGCAATGCGCGCTACCGGTGCTTCGGCTGGTGGGCGGCGTGCGTGGATGACGCGGCCAACTGGCTGCCGGCCCGCCTGACGGCCTGGCTGATGTTGCGCGTGGGATCGGGCGCGCCCTGGCGCGAGGTGCGGGCGCAGGCCGAAACCCACGCCTCGCCCAATGCCGGCTGGCCGGAGGCGGCGCTGGCGCATGCGGCCTGTGTGAAGCTGGGCGGGTCGGTGATGCGCGACGGCGTGCTGGATGCGCGGCCCTTTTACGGGCGGGATGATGCCCGTAAGGCCGATAGGGCGGGGGTACGCGATGCAATGGCCGTGGCGCGGCGGTCGCTGATGGTCGCGGCGGCGCTGGCCGTGGGAGCAAGCCTTGCCGGTTGAGGCTGGACTGGCGCCGGCGGCTTGGCGCGCATCCATATTCCCGCATGGCGGCGGCGTCGAGGCCGCGGCCCGCGCCTGGGGCTGTGAGGCAGGCGAAGTGCTGGATCTCTCCACCGGGTTGCATCCGGCCTGGCCGCCGACCTGGCTGGGCGACTGGCTGCGCGAGCAAGCATACCTTGCCGGGCGCTATCCGGACGCGGATGGGGAACCCGCGCGCTCGGCGCTGGCGGCGGAGCTGGGCGTGCGGCGAGACGAGGTGCTGATCGGGGCCGGCGCGCAGGCCGTGATCGAGGTCGTCTTCCAGGCGATGGGGTGGCGGAGCCTGGCCATCGAGACGCCATGCTATGCCGAGCCATTGCGCGCGGCGGCGCGCGCCGATTGCCGCCTGCATGCCTGCGCGCGCAGGCAGGCGATGCCGGAGGCCGAGGCGGTCTGGGTGACCAGCCCGCACAACCCGGACGGCGGCGAGCGCGTCTTCCCCGAGGGGCGGCCCGGCGTGCTCGATGAATCCTACATGCCGTTTGCCGAGCGCCGTTGCATGGGCCTGATCCCCGGCGTGATTCGGCTGGGTTCGCTGACCAAGCTGTTCGCGATCCCGGGGTTGCGGCTGGGTTATGTGATCGCGGAGCCCGCCATCATCGAGCGATTGCGGGCCTGGTTGCCGCCGTGGCCGGCTTCCACTTTGGCCTTGCATCTGTTGCCACGGCTGTTGGATGAGGCGGATGCGCGCGATGCCGCGCTCGGGGCGGCCCGGCGGCGGCTGGCGGGGCTGCTGGCAAGGGCGGGCTGGGAGATGTACCCCTCCCGCGCCTCCTTCGTGTTGGCCAGGCCCCACGGGCCGATGCCGGATTTCGCGGCTCACGGGATTCTGGTGCGCCGGTTCCCCGAGTGGCCGGAGCTGGCCGGTTGGGTGCGGCTGGGCTTTCCGGGCAGCGAGGACGGCTGGCGCAGGCTGGAGGCGGCGCTGTGTCTGTGACCTTGATCCTGGGCGGGGCGCGCAGCGGCAAGTCGGCGCGGGCGCAGGCCCTGGCCGAGGCGGCCAGCCGAAGCCCCGTCTATCTTGCCACATCCAGGCCGATGCAGGACGATGCCGAATGGCAGGCGCGCATCGCGCATCACCGGGCCGCGCGCGGCGCGCACTGGCGGCTGGTCGAGGAGCCGCTGGCGCTGGCCGATACGCTCGAACGGCTGGACGGCGAGGTCGTCGTCGTGGACTGCCTGACGCTGTGGCTGGCCAACCTGATGCAGGAGGGCCGCGACGTGGCGGCGGAAACGGCGGCCCTGTGCGGGCATTTGGCGCGGGGACCTGCGGGAGCGGTGCTGCTGGTCTCGAACGAGGTCGGCATGGGGCTGGCGCCGGAGAGCGCGCTGGGGCGGTCGTTTCGGGACGCACAGGGGCGGCTCAACCAGGCCGTGGCGGCCGTGGCCGATCGCGTCGAGTTCGTCGCGGCGGGCCTGCCGCTGGTGTTGAAGGAAAAGGCGAAGGAGGGAGTCGATGGCGGCAAGCATTGACCAGAATGCGTG
The DNA here is from genome assembly GCA_027035825.1 of Mariprofundaceae bacterium. Taxonomy (GTDB): domain Bacteria; phylum Pseudomonadota; class Zetaproteobacteria; order Mariprofundales; family Mariprofundaceae; genus JALVTX01. Next base: position 2,605 of record JALVTX010000038.1, on the reverse strand, counting down.
GGAACGGGCGCGGGCGCGGCAGGATATGCTGACCAAGCCCCGTGGAGCGCTGGGCCGGCTGGAGGACATCGCCTGCTGGTTCGCGGCCCGGCAGGGGAAGGCCTGTCCCGAGCCGTTGCGGCCGCACATCGCCGTCTTCGCCGCCGATCACGGCGTTTGCGACGAGGGGGTGTCCGCCTATCCGAGCGTGGTGACCGGCGAGATGGTGAGAAACTTCGCGCGCGGGGGCGCGGCCATCAACGTGCTGGCGCGGCGGGCGGACGCGGAGCTGAGCGTGGTGGACGTGGGCGTGGCCTCCGATCTCTCGGACGTGGACGGTATCGTGCATGCGAAGGTGCGCCCCGGCACGGCCAACCTGGTCGTGGTGCCCGCGATGACTCGCGAGGACTGCGCTCGGGCGATGGACGTGGGGCGCGGGCAGGCGCGGGCGGCCATCGAGGCCGGCGCGAACCTGCTGATCGCCGGCGACATGGGCATCGGCAACACCACGTCCAGCGCCTGCCTGATCTGCCGGCTTGCGGGAGCCTCGCCCGAGGAGGTCGTGGGCAGCGGCACGGGCGTGGACGAGGACGGGCGCGCCCGCAAGGTGGCGGTGGTGGCGCGGGCGCTGGCGCGCATCAAACATTGTTCCAACGTGGATGCGCTGGCCGAGGTCGGCGGGCTGGAGATCGCGGCGATGGCGGGTTTTTACCTGCAAGCGGCGGAGGCCGGCGTGCCGGCGGTCGTGGACGGCTTCATCGCTGCGGCGGCGGCGCTGGCCGCGCGCGCCTTCGATGCCGGCGTGACGGACTGGCTGTTGGCCAGCCATGTTTCCGGGGAGCGGGGGCATGCGCTGGCGCTCCGGGCGCTGGGGTTGGAGCCCTTGGTGGATTTCCGCATGCGGCTGGGCGAGGGCACGGGCGCGGCGCTGGTCGTGCCGCTGCTCAACGCGGCGATTGCGCTGCACAACGAAATGGCCACCTTCGAGAGCGCCGGCGTGACGGACAGGGACGGGGAATGAGCGAGCCGGTGATCGTGGACTTGATGCGCCACGGCGCGGTGGCGGCCGAGGGCTGGGCCTTTCGCGGCGCGACCGACGTGCCGCTGTCGGACGAGGGCCGGGCGCAGATGCGCGCGGCAGCGCGCGGGCTGGAAGCGCACGATGAAATCGCCGCCTCACCGCTGTCGCGCTGCCGCGTTTTCGCCGAGGAACTGGGCGCGCGGCGCGGGCGGGCCGTGACCGTGCTGGATGACATGCGCGAGATGGATTTCGGCGACTGGGAGAACCGGCCGTTCGCGGACATCGAGCGCGAGGACGGTGCGCGGCTGCATCGCTTCTGGCGCTCGCCGGTGGGCGTTCGGCCACCGAACGGCGAATGCTTCGACGACTTTGCCGCCCGCGTCATCGCCTGCTGGGAGGGCTGGATCGCGGGGGCGAGCGGCGGCCGGCGGCTGTTGGTGACGCACGGCGGCGTGATCCGCGTGATCTTCGCGCATCTGCTGGACATGCCGATGGCGGCGCTGTGGCGGCTCCACGTGCCGCACGCGGGGGTGAGCCGGGTGTCGCTGCTGGCGGGCCAGCCGCCGCGCGTGCTCTTCATCAATGGCCTGATGGTTCTGGCGAGCCGGGATTCCCAGGCATGCGCGGGCTGAGTCTCGCCTTCGGCTTTCTCACCCGGCTGCCGATGCCGGCGCTGGCGGACTACCGTGCCGAGGAGCTGGCGCGCTCGGCCGTTTGGTTCCCGGTGGTGGGCATGGCCATCGGACTGCTCTTGTGGGCCGCCGCGCAGGTTGGTTTGCAAGTGGCGGGCCCGCACGCGGACGCCTGGCTGGGCGCGTGGCTGGCGGTGCTGGCCTGGATGCTCGTCACCGGCGGGCTGCACCTGGATGGCGCGGCGGACTTGGCGGACGCGCTCGGCGCCGCCCACCGCGACCCCACCCGCTTCCAGGACGCGCTCAAGGATCCGCACATCGGCAGCTTCGGGGTGATGGCGCTGGTGGGCGTGGTGCTGACGAAGCTGGTGGCCGCCCACGCCCTGCTGGCCGCCGATGCCGGTGCGCTCTGGCCCTGGCTGCTGATTCCGGCCTGGGCGCGGGCAAGCTCCGTGCTCTGGTCGCAAACGCTGCCGACGCTGGCCGCGGGCCTGGGCGAGCGCTTCGCCTGGCAGGTGAGCGGCGCGGCGACGGCGGCCTGGATGGCGGCGCTGACGCTGCTGAACTGGACGCTGGTCTCGCCTGGCTTTGCCCTGGCCGCGTGGGCGGCGGCGGGCGCGTGGTGGGGCTTTCTGCGGCTCAGGCTGGGCGGCATGAGCGGCGATTGCCTGGGCGCGGGCATCGAGCATGTGGAGTGCGCGCTGCTGCTCGTGGCCGTGTGGGTTGCCGCGTGAGCGGCATGAAGAACGACGGCGCGGGGAGACGCATCCGTTTCGCGCTGCTGGCGCATGGGTCGAGCGACGCGCGCCATATCCGGGGCGCGCGGGCCTTGGCCGCCAGCGTCTCCCGGTTGTTGGGCGAGGAGGTCGGCTGCGCCTTTTTATCCGACGGACAGTCCGACGAGCGGCTGCCGGAAGGCGCGCGGGTGTTGCCGCTGTTCCTCGGGTTGGGCCGTCATGCGCGGGTGGATGCC
>JALVTX010000037.1 GCA_027035825.1 Mariprofundaceae bacterium | reverse complement strand
CGCCGGCGTGGTGGGATAGGCCACGACCATGTTCGACTCGGCGCACAGTTGCAGGTAGCGCTCCAGCCGCGCCGAGGAATGCTCCGCGCCCTGCCCCTCGTAGCCATGCGGCAGCCACAGCACCAGCCCGCTCATGCGGCCCCACTTGGATTCGCCGGCGGCGATGAACTGGTCAATCACCACCTGCCCGTTGTTCGCGAAATCGCCGTATTGCGCCTCCCAGATGACCAGCGCCCGCGGCTCGGCCAGCGAATAGCCGTACTCGAAGGCCATCACGGCCTCCTCGGAGAGCATCGAGTCCACGGCCACGAAGTGCGACAGCTCGCCGTTTTCCGCCCGCCGCAGCGGCACGAACTTGCGCCCGGTCTGGTAGTCGTAGATCACCGCGTGGCGGTGGAAGAAGGTGCCGCGGCCGGTGTCCTGGCCGCAGATTCGCACCCAGCCGCCCTCGTCCAGCAGCGTTGCGTAGGCCATGGTTTCGGCGCAGCCCCAGTCCACCGGCAGCTCACCGTTCATCATGCGGATGCGCGATTCGTAAATCTTCTTCACCTTGGGATGCGGCGTGAAGCCATCGGGAAAGGCGTGAACCTTGCGCGCAAGCTCGGGCAGCCGCGCAAGCGCCACCGCCGTGTCCGGCTCCGGCGCGCCCTCGTGCACGAAGCCCTTCCAGCGCCCCTGGAGGCTGTTCGGCTCCGACGGCGGCGTGCGCTCCTTGTTGCGCCGCACGCGCTCCAGGCATTCGCGATAGTCATGGATCTGGGCCTCGGCATCCTCGTCGGCAAGCACGCCGTCCTCCACCAGCCGCTTGCGATAGAGCTCCAGCACCGTCGGATGCTTGGTGATCTTGCGGTACATCACCGGCTGCGTCACCATCGGCTCGTCGCCCTCGTTGTGGCCGCGCCGGCGATAGCACACGAGGTCAATCACGATGTCCGACTTGAACTGGTAGCGATAATCCAGCGCGATCTGCGCCGCCAGCACCACGGCCTCGGGATCGTCGCCGTTCACGTGCAGGATCGGCGCCTGCACCATCTTGGCGATGTCCGTGCAATAGAGCGTGGAGCGGGCGTCGAACGGGTTGGTGGTGAAGCCGATCTGGTTGTTGACCACGATGTGCACCGTGCCGCCGGTGCGGAAGCCGTTGAGCTTGGAAAGGTTCAGCGATTCGGCGACCACCCCCTGGCCGGCGAAGGCGGCATCCCCATGCACCAGGATGGCCATCACCTCGCGCCGGGCCTGGTCGCCTCGCCGGCGCTGGCGGGCGCGCACGCTGCCCAGCACCACCGGGGTGATGATTTCGAGGTGCGAGGGATTGAATGCGAGCGACAGGTGGAGCCGCCCGCCGGGCGTGGGGATGTCCGACGAGAAACCCATGTGGTATTTGACGTCGCCCAGGCCCTTCTGCTCGCCGGTCAGCTCGCCCTCGAACTCGGCGAAGATGTCCGCCAGAGACTTGCCAAGGATGTTCGCCAGCACGTTCAGCCGTCCGCGATGGGCCATGCCGAGGATGATTTCCTTCGCGCCCTTGCAGCCGGCCTGCCGCACCAGCATGTCCAGCATCGGGATCAGGCTCTCGCCGCCCTCCAGCGAAAAGCGCTTCTGGCCGGCATAGCGGGTCTGAAGGAAATGCTCGAACTCGTTGGCGCGCAGCACCTTGCGGAAGATTTGCAGGCGGGTGTCGTCGTCAAAGCGTGGCGTGGAACGCACCGACTCCAGCCTCTCCTGGAGCCACAGCTTCTGCGCCGAATCGGTGATGTAGAGGAACTCCGGCCCGATGTGGCCGCAATAGGTGCGTTGCAGGATGTCCAGAATCTCCCGCAGCGGCAGCGACGGCGGCGCCACCAGGTCGCCGGTGGGGAACTCGACGTCCATGTCCGATTCGGTCAGGCCGTAGAAACGCGGATCGAGCTCCGGACTCGGCTGCGGCGGATTCAGCCGCAGGGGATCGAGATCGGCGTGCAAATGCCCGTGGACGCGGTAGCCGTGGATCAGATACAGCGCCCGAGACGGGTATTCCACCTCCTCCCAGGCTGATGGCCGCGCGGGCCGGGCCTGCGCGGCCTCGGCCGCCCGGCGCATCTCCTCCTCCACCTCGCGGCGCGGGCGGTCGCGCTCCACGTCGCCCAGGGCCAAAAAGCGCGCCGCCCACACCGGCGGCACGGAGGATGGATCGCGCAGGAAATCCTCGTAGAGCGACTCCACCCACGCGGCGTTGACGCCGCCCAGGTCGGCGGCCTGCTCGAAGGCCCGACGCAGGGAGGGGAAGGGAATCGCGTTCTCGGGACTGGCCATGCTCACCGCGAGGTTATAGCGCAAGCGGCCCGGAAAAGCGAGGCGACATCACCACGCATGGCGCAAGCGATACCACAGGATGCCCAGATACTCGTGCAGGGCGTCGCACGAATCAGCGAACGCGCCCCGCCCCGGAAACCAGCTTCGGATATCATAAGGAGACATGCGGGTGAGATAGTCGGTCGGGGCGGGAATCACTTTCATCCCCTGGCGCTCGAAGCACCACACCGAGCGCGGCATGTGCCAGGCGCTGGTCACCAGCACCACCCGGCGGATGCCTCGGGACGCCAGCAACCGCCGGATGTAGGCGGCGTTCTGCCAGGTGTTGGCCGCCGCCGTCTCGGCGTGAACCATTCCCTCCGGGACGCCCAGCCGGATGAGCCAGCGGCGCATGATGGCGCCCTCGCTCTCGGATTCGTGCGTCAGCGCCTGGCTGCCCGAGGCATACACGGGCAGGCCCGCGCGCCGCGCCAGCTCCGCCGCGAACACCGTACGCACCAGCGCATGATGCCGGAGTTCGTCATGAC
>JALVTX010000036.1 GCA_027035825.1 Mariprofundaceae bacterium | reverse complement strand
TCCAGCATCAGCCGGTGGTCGCAGGTGAGTTCGGGCTCGCACTCCACGCCGTTGAGAATCACCGTATGGATGGGGTGGCGCTGGTCGCGGACGATCTTGATGAAGCTCGGGAACACCGCGCCGCCCAAGCCCACGATGCCGGCCATGCGGATGCGTTCGCGCACCTCGGCGGGGTCGCGTTCGCGGTAGTCCGGCATCGGCGCCAGGCTTTCGTCCGGCGCATCCTCGCCGTCTGGTTCGATGAAGATGCAGGGCCGGCCGAGGCCGGAGGGGTGCGGCACGGGATGCTCCTCGATGCGCACCACCTTGCCGGAGGTCGGCGCGTGCACCGAGGCCGAGACGTAGCCCTGCGACTTGGCGATTTTCTGGCCGCGCCGCACGCGCTCGCCCACGTCCACCAGCGGGGCGCAGATTTCTCCGATGTGCTGTTTCAGCGGCAGGATGAGCACCTCCGGCAACGGGCAGGGGCGGATGGGCTCGCCAGCCGCGCGCTTGTCCTGCGGGGGATGCACGCCGCCGGGGAAGCCTCGTCCGATGCCGGCCGGCCCGTGCCGCTCGATGCCCAGCCGCTCAAGCAGCCTGTGGAGCATCCATGCTTCCTTGCGGCTTGCGGATGGCCGCCGGCGGTGACCACGTCCATTCCTCGAAACCCTCGGGCTTGGGAATCATGTCGATGCAGTCCACGGGGCAGGGCTCGACGCACAGCTTGCAGCCGGTGCAGTAGTCGGCGATGACGGTGTGGTACTGCTTGGGCGCGCCGATGATGGCGTCCACCGGGCAGGCCTTGATGCACAAGGTGCAGCCAATGCATTCATCCTCGCGGATGAAGGCCAGCATCGGAGGTTCCGGTTCTTCCGCCAGCGGCTTGGGCTCCACGCCCATCAGGTCGGCGATGGCGAGCATCGCGCGCTCGCCGCCGGGCACGCACTGGTTCACGTCCGCCTCGCCCTTGGCCACGGCCTCGGCATAGGGCTTGCAGCCCGGGTAGCCGCACTGTCCGCACTGGGTCTGGGGAAGGACGGCGTCGATCTTGTCCACCATCGGGTCGCCCTCGACGTGAAAGGCGCGCGAGGCGACGGCCAGCAGGATGCCAGCGATCAGGGCCACGCTGGCCAGGGCGATGATGGCGGCAAGGATGCCCATGTCAGGTGTTCGAACCTCCAGTGAAATGCAAAGAACAGTAGCGCGACCGTGATTTCAATAAAATAACGTGAAACAGGTGTGCTTTAGCCTTTAACGAGGCCCGAAAAGCCCATGAAGGCCAGGCTCATCAATCCCGCGGTAATCAGCGACACGGCCGAGCCGCGAAACGCCTCCGGCACCGGCGCCTTCTCGATGTGCTCGCGCAGGCCCGAGAACAGCAGCAGCACCAGCGCGAACCCCAGGGCCGAGCCGAAGCCGTAGAGCGCCGAGGTCATGAAAGTCTGCTCCTTCTGCACGTTCAGCAGCGCCACGCCGAGCACGGCGCAGTTGGTGGTGATCAGCGGCAGGAAGATGCCCAGCGCCTGGTAGAGCACGGGACTGGTCTTGTGAATCATCATCTCGATGAACTGCACCAGCACGGCGATGATCAGGATGAAGAAGATCGTTTGCAGGTAGAGCAGGTCGTAGGGAATCAGGATGTATTGCTGCACCAGCCACGAGGCCGTGGAAGCCAGCGTCATCACGAACAGCACGGCCAGCGACATTCCCAGCGCCGTGTCCAGCTTGTTGGAGACGCCGAGGAACGGGCAGATGCCGAGGAACTTGGTGAGCACGAAGTTGTTCACCAGCACGGCGGAAACCAGGATCAGCGCGAACTCGCCCATGGCCGCATTATAGGCCGGCGGGCCGGCGGGGTATATCTTATTCTCGGCGCGGGCTTTCACCCCCGAAGGGCGGCGTCCACCTCGCGCGCCAGCTCTTGCAACTGCCCGGAAACGCGCACGGGTACGGGCGCGCCGCCGTCGAGCGCGCGGCAGGCGGGCGGCAGCGCGTCGAGTTCGCGCCGCGTGCGCTCGCGAATGGCGTCCAGTGACTCGGGCGGGGCGAGGCGCCGGCCCCGTCGCATCACCGGCTTCAGCAACGGCTCGCCGGCATGGGTCTCGTCCGCCAGTCCCAGGATGTCAAAGTCCATGCGCCCATCCTTTCGATGCCGCCAGACCTGCTTGCGGCCCGGCCAGGTGGCCTTGCCCTCGCTGAGCTTGCGACGCGGCGTCCCGGCGTATTCCTGGAGCTTGTAGGCGCAGTCCAGCCAGGCGGCGTCGCTGGAAGTGACCATTCGGGTGCCCACGCCATAGCCGTCAATGGGCGCGCCGGAGGCTTCCAGTGCCTCGATGCGGCGTTCGTCCAGGTTGCCGCTGGCGAAGATGGTGGCATCTTGCAGGCCCGCCGCATCAAGGATGCGCCGCACCTTGCGCGCGTGCTCACCCAGGTCGCCTGAATCCAGGCGCACGCCGCGCACGCGAATGCCCTCGCGCGCGAGTTCCGCGGCCGCCTCGGCGGCGATGCGCGCGCCGCGCTCGGTGTCCCAGGTGTCGATGAGCAGCACCGTCTGCTCGGGGTGCGTGCGGGCGAAATGGAGAAAGGACTCCCGCTCCGAGTCATGCGCCAGCACCCAGGAATGGGCCATCGTGCCCATGATCGGCATGCCGAAGCGCATGCCCGCCAGCACGTTGGATGTGCCGTCGAAACCCGCCACCCAGGCCGCCCGGGCGGCCATCAGGCCGGCCTCGGCGCCGTGGGCGCGCCGCAGGCCGAAGTCCACCAGCAGCTTGCCGGGCGCGGCGAGCCGGGCGCGCGCGGCCTTGGATGCGATCAGGGTCTGGAAATGCAGGATGTTGATGAGCCGCGTTTCCACCAGTTGCGCCAGCGGCAGGGAGGCGGTCACGCGCAGCATCGGTTCGTCGGGGAAGAAGACCGTACCCTCGGGCATCGCGTCCACGTCGCCATCGAAGTTCAAGCCTTCCAGCCAGTCCAGCAAGGCGGTGGAAAACCGGCCCGTCGCATCCAGCCAGCCCAGCTCCTCGGGAGAAAAGCGCAGGGTTTCGAGGTATTGCAGCGCCTGTTCCAGGCCGCAGGCGAGCAGAAAGTTGCGCCCCTTGGGCAGCTTGCGCGCGAACAGCTCGAAACTGGCCGGCCCGGTCATGCCGTGCTCGAGATAACCCTGGATCATCGTCAGCTGGTAGAGGTCGGTCAGCAGCGGCGAGACCTCGGGACGGCTCAAGCCATTTCCTCCTCGATGGTTTCGGTGGACAGCACGCCGGCGCCGGCCTCGTGCATGCGCAGGATGGCGCGCTCGCCGTCGCCGGGATGCGCTTCGACGGGGCGCACCGCGTCATGCAACACGATGACCTCGAAGCCCGCTTCCAGCGCGTCGAGCGCCGTGTACAGCACGCAGTAGTCGGTGGCCAGTCCGCCAATAAACAGGCGCTGGACGCCCATGCGTTTCAGGCGCGCGTCCAGGTCCGTGCCCTGGAAGCCGGAGTAGGCGTCGGCGTCCGGGTCATCGCCCTTGGAGATGACGAGCGTATCGTCCGGCAGCCGCAGCGCCTCGGCGAACGCGGCGCCTATCGTGCCGGCCACGCAGTGGGGCGGCCACGGCCCGCCGCGCTCGCTGAAGGAGCAGTGATTCCGAGGATGCCAGTCGCGGGTGGCGATGACGGGCAGGTTGCGCTGGTGGAAGTGCGCGATCATGCGGTTGAGGGGCTCGATGACGGCATCGCCGTTCGGCACGGCCAGCGCGCCCTCGGGGAGGAAGTCGTTCTGCACGTCCACGATGACGAGCGCATCGCCCGCCACGAGCATGTTGCCGTGATCCATGTCGCCCTTGCCCATGCGGCCCTCCTTCGGGACAGCGAGGTTGCGGCAACTGCCCCTAACCATGGATTAGGTCACGGGGCGGGGGATTTCAAGCGGTTTGTCGCGATAGCGCGGGATTGTTCAGAGGCGCCCTAATCATCCTCGTCGGTGTTCAGGAGCCGCGTCGCCTCGTCGTGATCCACATGCCGGATGTCATGCCCCTGGATGGTGTAGATCACCATCTCGGCGATGTTCGTGGCGTGGTCGGCGATGCGTTCGAGGTTCTTCGCCGCGTTGGAAAGAATCAGCGAGGCGGTGATGGCGCGCGGGTCTTCCAGCATGTAGGTGATGGTTTCGCGGTACATGGACTTGTAGAGGTCGTCCACGCCGCGATCCTTCTCGATCACGGTCATGGCCAGCTCGATGTCGCCGCGCGAAAGGGCGTCCAGCGCCCGGCTCACCTGTCGCAGCACCTTCTCGCCCATGGCTTCGAGGTTGGAGAAATTCTTCGGCGGCGAGTCCATGAGCCGAAGCGCGCCTTCGGCGATGCCGGCGGCCAGGTCGCCCATCCGCTCAAGATCCGTGACCACCTTGATGGTGGCGATGATGAAGCGCAGGTCGCCCGCGGCCGGCTGGCGGCGCACGAGGATGTTGCGCGTCATCTCGTCGCACTGCACTTCCAGCGCGTTGATGGCCGCGTCGCGATCAATGGTCTTGCGCGCGCGTTCCTCGTCCTGTTCCAGCATGGCGCGGACGGCGTTGCGAATGGCGCGCTCCACCAGGCCGCCCATGGAAAGCACGTGCTCCTTGAGCTGGGTCAGTTCCTCGTCAAAACGTCGGATCGTGTGTTGAGGCATGGGTGCATCCTCCCTGGCAAGGTCCTATCCGAACCGGCCGGTGATGTAGTCTTCGGTTTCCTGCTTCGTCGGCTGGGTGAACAATTGCTCGGTCTCGCCGAATTCAATCAGCTTGCCAAGATAGAAGTAGGCGGTGTAGTCAGAGACGCGGGCCGCCTGCTGCATGTTGTGGGTGACGATGACGATGGTGAAGCGTTGCTTCAGCTCGTCGATCAGCTCCTCGATCTTGGAGGTGGCGATGGGGTCGAGCGCCGAGCAGGGCTCGTCCATCAGCAGCACCTCCGGCTCGATGGCCAGCGCCCGGGCGATGCACAGCCGCTGCTGCTGGCCGCCGGAGAGCGCCGTGCCCGGCTGGTGCAGCTTGTCCTTCACCTCGTCCCAGAGCGCGGCGCCGCGCAGCGCCTTTTCCACGCGCGCCTCGGTGTCGGCGCGGTTCAGGTTCGCGTGCAGCTTCAGTCCGTAGGCGATGTTGTCGAAGATGGACATCGGGAACGGCGTCGGCTTCTGGAAGATCATGCCCACCTTGTGGCGCAGCTCCAGCGCCGGGATCTGTCTGGGGTCGAGGATGTTGACGCCGTCGAGCAGGATCTCGCCCTCGGCCCGGTGGCCCTTGTAGAGCTCGAACATGCGGTTGTAGCAGCGGATGTGCGTGGATTTGCCGCAGCCGGATGGGCCGATGAAGGCGGTGACGCGGTTCTCGGCGATGTCCAGCGTGTTGTCGAACAGCACCTGCTTGTCGCCATAGAAGAAGTTCAGGCGGCGAATGGCAATCTTGACGGGTTCCTTGACGTTGGCGGCGGAGGCCGCTTCCCGCGTGTCGGCCTGTGTCGTTGCCTGCGTCGCCGCTTGCGTTCCGGGTTGCGTCATGGGGCGCTTCTCCTCTTGCGCAGCACGAGCCGCGTGGTGATGGTGACGGCCAGCACCGTCATGGTAATCAGGAACGCCGCCCCCCAGGCCTTGGCATGCCAGTCGTCGTAGGGGCTCATGGCGTAGTTGAACAGGGTCACGGTCAGGTTGCCCATCGGTTCGTTCAGGCCGTCGGCCCAGTAGGGGCTGTTCAGCGCCGTGAACAACAGCGGCGCGGTTTCGCCGGCCACGCGCGCCACGGAGAGCATGATGCCGGTAATCATGCCGGAAACGGCGGCGCGGTAGATGACCTGCAACATCACCTTCCAGTAGGGCGCGCCCAGCGCCAGCGCCGCCTCGCGCAGTTCGTGCGGCACCAGCTTCAGCATCTCCTCGGTGGTGCGCGAGACCACCGGCAGCATGATGATGGCCAGCGACACCGCGCCGGCCCAGCCGGAGAAATGGCCCATCGTCTTGACCATGACGATGTACACGAACACGCCGACGACGATGGAGGGCGCGGAGACGAGGATGTCCGAGAAGTAGCGCACCATCTCGCCCAGGCGCGATTCGCGGCCGAACTCGGACAGCCAGGTGCCGGCGAACACGCCGAACGGCACCGCGATGGCCGCCGCCACGCCGGTCATGATGAGCGTGCCGACGATGGCGTTGGCCAGTCCGCCGCCCTCCATGCCGGGCGGAGCGGGCAGCTCGGTGAAGAAGTCCCGGTTCAGGCTGGCCGCGCCCTTGATGGCCACGTCGCCCAGAATCCACACCAGCATGGCCAGCCCCAGCGCCGCGGCCAGCGTGGAGACGCCGAGCACCAGCCGGTTGACGAGCATCCGCCGCTTCACGGCTTGCCCCCGCCGGCCACGCCGCGCTTCAGCCACAGCTGCGCCAGGCCCAGCACGATGAAGGTCATCAGAAACAGCACCAGGCCCAGCTCGATCAGCGAGGCGAGATAGACGTCGCTGTCGGCCTCGGTGAACTCGTTGGCCAGGGTGGAGGCGATGGAATTGCCCGGCGCGAACAGCGACCACGACAGGTGGTAGGCGTTGCCGATGACGAAGGTGACGGCCATCGTCTCGCCCAGCGCCCGGCCCATGCCAAGGAAGATGGCGCCGACGATGCCCTTCTTGCCGTAGGGGATCATCACGTCGCGCACCACCTCCCAGGTGGTCGCGCCCATGCCATAGGCGGCTTCCTTGAGATTTTTCGGCACCATCAGGAACACGTCGCGCGTCACCGAGGCGATGAAGGGCAGGATCATCAGCGCCAGCACCAGTCCCGCCGTGAGCATGCCGATGCCCATCGGCGCGCCCTTGAACAGCGGCAGGAAGCCGAAGTGGCTGGCCAGCCAGGGCTGCACGTGATCGGCCATGACGGGGGCGAGCACGAACAGGCCCCACATGCCATAGACGATGCTGGGAATGGCGGCGAGCAGCTCGATGGCCGTGCCGAACGGCGCCTTCAGCCACTCCGGGGCCAGTTCGGCCAGAAACAGCGCCACGCCGATGGACAGCGGCACGGCGATCAGCATTGCCAGCGCGGTGGACAACAGCGTGCCGACCATCGGAATCACCGCGCCGAAATCGTCCTTGACCGGGTTCCAGGCCGCGCTGGTCAGAAACGAGAAGCCGAACTTGTGCAGCGCGGGCAGCGATTCGTGCCACAGCGCGGCGATCATGGCCGCGAACAGCGCCAGGATGCCGATGGCGAAGGCCAGCGTCGCGCCGCGGAAGACGGCGTCGCCCCAAGGCTTGCCGGCGCTCTGTCGTGTGGAGGTGCTCATGTCGTCTGTCTGACTCCCTGCTCCAACGGTGGGGGAATACTTGCCGCGCGCCGGGCCGGGCGCAATGGCGGGTTTTGGGTGGTGCGTGGCGCGCATCGGGTTCGTCCTTTCGCAAGCGGGCAAGGCGGCCCGATTGTGAACCAGCCTGCCAACCAGCTTGCGAAAGGAAGAGGGCCGGCCGTCTGGCCGGCCCTCCGCCTCGGCGGGAAATCATCTCGAGAGGAGGGCGCCTTTCCCGCTTTCGTTCAGGCTCCGTTCGGCCCGATTACTTCCAGACCGGGTTGCCGTTCGCATCCTTGATGGTCGCGCGCCAGGTGTTCTCGATCATCTTCACGACCTTCTCCGGCATCGGCACGTAGTCCAGGGACTCGGCCAGCTTCTGGCCATGATGGAAAGCCCAGTCGAAGAACTTCAGCACCTCGCGCGCGCGCTCCGGATGCTGCTGGGTCTTGTACATCAGGATGAAGGACGCGCCGGTGATGGGCCAGGAGTTCGCGCCCGGCTGGTTCGTGAGCACCATGTAGTAGCCCTTGGCGTGCGCCCAGTCGGCGCCGGCGGCCGCGGCCTGGAAGTTGGCCGAGGTCGGGGCCACGAAGTTGCCGTCGCGGTTCTTCAAGAGCACCGAGGCCATGTGGTTCTGCAGCGCGTAGGCGTACTCCACGTAGCCGATGGCGCCGTCCACCTTGCGCACGAAGGCGGCCACGCCCTCGTTGCCCTTGCCGCCCAAGCCCACCGGCCAGGCCACGGACTTGGCGTTGCCCACCTTGTCCGCCCATTCGCCGCTGACCTTGGTCAGGTAGTTGGTGAAAATCCAGGTGGTGCCGGAGCCGTCGGCCCGGTGCACCACGGTGATGTCCTGGTGCGGCAGGCTCAGCCCCTTGTTGTCGGCCGCGATGCGCGGGTCATCCCACTTGGTGATCTTGCCGAGGTAGATGTCGGCCAGGTTCTCGGCCGAGAGCTTCAGTTGGTTCGCCTTGATGCCCGCCAGATGCACCACCGGCACCACGCCGCCCATGATCTGCGGCCACTGCATCAGGCCAAACTTGTCCAGCTCGGCGGGCTTGAGCGGCGCGTCCGAGGCGCCGAAGTCCACGGTGCGTGCCTTGATCTGCTTGATGCCGCCGCCGGAGCCGATGGACTGGTAGTTCAGGCGCACGCCGGTTTCCTTGTTGTAGGACCAGGCCCACTTGCCATAGACGGGGTAGGGGAAGGTCGCTCCCGCGCCGTTGATAACGGCGCCGGCCAGGGCGTTCGTCGCGCCCAGCGTGGCGGCGGCGAACATCGTTGCTGCGAAAAGAATGCGTTTCATGTCGTTTCTCCTTGTGTTGTTGGTGTTGCGTTCTTGTATTTCGCGGTTTGTCGCTCCGCCCGGAGGCCGGGCCCGCGGCGGGGACACCCTGCCGCGAGCCCACATCCGGATCAGAACTTGAACCGCGAATACAGGCCGTAGGTGGTGTTCTTCGCGACCGAGCCCGCGCCGGTGGTCGCAAAACCGTTGTTGGTGGTCTTGCTGAAGTCATACACCAGCGACAGCGTCACATTGTGGGCCGGGAAGTACTCCAGGCCAAGCAGGTAACGGTTGGTCTTCTGCTTGATGCCGATCTTGGTGTCGCGCGTGACCTGATCGTGGTCGTAGCGGCCGAAGGCGCCGAACGGCGTGCCCGCGAACTTGCTCCAGCCCCACAGCGCATAGCCGTCGGTCTTGTCCGTCCGGGCGGTGATGGCATTGAGAGGATCCGCCTTGCGGTCGGACTTCTCGTTCACATAGTTCACGCCCACGCGCCAGTCATGCCCCATGCCATAGGTGACCATGGCCTGCCACAACGTATGCTTGGTGCCCGGCGTCGTCTGGTTGTTCGCCTTGTCGAAGTACTTGGTGCCCTTGAAACCGTCGCGGAACTGGAAATCCAGCGTCAGGCCCTTGATCGGGTAGATGCCCACGCGGCCGCTGAAGTCGAATGCCTTGGGAAGGCCGGTTTTCCAGGTCTGGGTCGCCGCATCGAAATGCATGCCCGGGTGGCTGTAGCCGGCGCCGTCCGTCTCCGTCACCCAGTACTTGACCAGGCCATCAGCGAGTTTGCCCTTCAGACCAATGCCCAGGTCGGACGAGGCTTCGAAGCCATGCTTGTCAATGAACACCGGCGAGGCGTAGCGGTGCGCCCACAGGTGCTCCTCGTGGTCGATCCATGGCGTGTGGGACTGGCCTAGGCGCAGCACCACGGCATCATCCAGCAGCTTGCCCTGCACGTAGGCATACTTCAGGAAGATGTTGTTGTTCTTCTTGGAGAGGCCCGAGTCCAGGTGGACGTCGGTGGTGATGCGCATCATCCAGTCGTCGTTGAAGCTGTACTTGGCCGTCAGGTAGGCGCGGTCGATCGCCAGACCCTGCTGCCTGTCGGTCGTCTTGACGGCATCCTTCTTCTCGATGAAGCGGGTGTTGGCATAGACCAGGCTCTCGAATTTCAGCTTGCCGTCATTGTTGTGCTGGACGGCCCTGGCCTCTTCCTTGGTGATGACGCCCTTGGCCACCAGCACGTCGGTCAGGCTCTGGGTGTCCACCTGCACGCCGCCGGCGAACGCCTGGCCGGCCGAGGCCATGGCCAGCACCGCCACCGCGATGGATTGCTTGATTCTCGTGTTCATGCTTCCTCCTGTCGTTTTGACGCACGCCCATACCGTGCGTTTCGTTGGATGCGGCGAACCGTAGGGCGCGAATGTGACATGCGTGTGACACGATGGCGCTGTCACAAAGCTGTCACATGGCTGACATCGGCGTGTCATGCATCGGAACTACGCTGCGCGACCAAAAACGACAGGAGGAACCCTGATGACCGAAACCATGGCGCAACGACGGGACAAGCATCATCTGGTGCAAGCGATGGCGGCATCCATCGCGGCGAACATGAACTTCGCGCGCTTTCGCGCCCTGCCCGTGGGGCGCGAGATGGAGGTGGCCGAGGCGATGGCGCTGTTTTCTTGCTTCGAGGAAGAGGTGGTGGAGGCCGGACGCGTGCTATATGAGGCGGGCGCCCGCTCGGAGCGCGTGATGCGACTGATTCTGGACGGGCAGGCGGCGGTGCGCGACGCCTCGGGAAACATCTACGCCACGCTGAAGCCCGGGGATGTGTTCGGGCTGTTCTCGTTCCTGGACGAGCGGCCGCATTCGGCCACGGTGATGGCGCGCGACGAGTTGACGACGCTGACGCTGCGGCGCTCGTTCTTCGACGTGATAACGCTGGAAGATCCGCTGATGGGCCAGCAGTTGCTGCGCTTCATGTTCCGGCTGCTCTCGCGCATGGCGCTGAACCTGGAGGTGGAATACGCGGCCCTGCGCGACTATGCGCTGGGCGCGCGCGTCTGAATCCGACGCTTGCGTCGGCGTCTGCCTCGGCCAGCATGAGCGCCGATGACACGGAGTGTGGAACAGGAAGGGCCAGACAGGCCGCGAGCCCTCATCGTGGAGGATGACGAGTCCATCGCGGGACTGATGCGACTGCACCTGGCGGCGGCGGGCATGGAGGCGCACGTATGTGCCGACGGCCACGCGGCCATCGAGCGGCTTGGCGAGGAGTCCTGGCACCTGGTGGTGCTGGACCGGATGTTGCCCGGCGCGGATGGCATGCGGGTGCTGCGCTATTTGCGCCGAGACAGTTTGCGCCGCGACAGTGGGGAGGCGCCCGTGCCGGTGCTGATGGTGACGGCGCTGGGGCAGACGGCGGAGCGCGTGAAGGGCCTGAACGAGGGCGCGGACGATTACCTGCCCAAGCCCTTCGAGCCGGAGGAGTTGGTGGCGCGGGCGCAAGCCTTGCTGCGGCGGGCCATGCCCCGAGGGCGGCAGGCGGTGCGCGCGGGCGGCATCGAGCTCAATCCCGATGCGCTGGAGGCCCGCGTTCGCGGGTGCGCCGTGGCGCTGAGGCCGCTGGAATACCGGCTGTTGGAAACGCTGATGGCAAAACCGGGCAAGACCCGCTCGCGCGACTGGCTGCTCGATCACGTCTGGGGACGGGACACGTTCGTGGAGCCGAGAACCGTGGACGTGACGGTCAAGCGCCTGCGCAAGGCGCTGGATGCGCACGGCGCCGGCGCGGCCATCGAGACCATTCGCGGGCTCGGATACCGATTCAACCCCGATCGCGCGCCCGCATGAGTCCCTCGTGAGCCCATCGTGAGCATTTCGGCGTGAGCGGCGCGGCATGGGCGGCGCTGCTGCTGGCAGCCGGCTGGCTGGCGCACGCCATCTGGATGCGCGCGCGCGCGCGCACGTGGCGAGAGGAGCTGTGGCGCGCGCGTTCCGAGCGCGAGGAACTGGAAGCGCGCCTGGCACGGCGCGGGGCGCGTATGGACGCGCTCTTCGACACCATTAACGAGGCGGTCATCCGGCTTGATGCGCGCGGCAACGTGGTGGCGCTGAACCCGATGGCGCGGCGCGTGTTCGGGCTGCCCCGGCAGGTTTCGCTGCCGCAGCCGATGAACGTGCTCTATCGCGATCCGGACTGGAATGCGAGCCTGCAACGGGCGCTCGAACGCCTGCCCGAGCCGGCGGGCCTGCCGGACATGCATCCGCGCGCCCGAACGCTGGCGGCGAGGCTCGCCCCGCTCACTGGCGGCGAGGCGCTGTTGCTGTGCCTGGATGTCAGCGAACAGCGGCGGCTGGAGGCGGAGCGGGAACGCCTGCTGCGCGACCTGATGCACGATCTGAAGACGCCGCTGACCTCCATCCTGGGTTATGCGCGCACCATCGAATCGCTGGGCGGGGATGAGGCGGTGCGCAAGGAAGCGGCCGGCATCATCGCCCGCGAAGCCAGACGCCTGAACGAACTGCTGGATGCCATGCTCGCCGTGGATCGCCTGAACCGGGAACCGCCGGAGAACGCGCGATGCGAAGGGGAGGCCGTGTTGCGACAGGCCGGGGAAACCGTGCGGCCGGCGGCGGAGGCGGCGGGCGTGAGGCTGGAGCTGGCGGCGGACGAGGGCCTGGAGCTGCCGATGGAGGAAGGGGATGCGCTGCGCGTGCTGGTCAACCTGCTGGACAACGCCATCCGCCATTCGCCCG
>JALVTX010000035.1 GCA_027035825.1 Mariprofundaceae bacterium | reverse complement strand
CCGTGGTGACGCTGAGCACGGTGGGCTATGGCGACGTGGTGCCCGTCACCTGGTGGGGGCACGTGTTCAGCGGCATCATCGTGATTCTGGGCATCGGTCTCGCCGCGTTGCCGGCCGGCATCATCGCTGGCGGCTTCACCCGCGAGCTGGAGCGCCGCGCCGAAGCCTTCCGGCTGGTGGCGCACGAGGTGCTGGAGGACAATGTCGTCACGCCCGAGGAAGAGGAGTTGCTGGAGGCGACGCGGCTCGATCTTGGCCTGGACGCGGAGGAGGCGCGCGTGCTGTTGCACGAGGAGCAGGTTGAAAAGACAAGGGAAGCGGCGGAGCATGAGCAAGCCGCCAGCGAGGAGGCCGATCGCAAGCGTTCCGCGTTGCAACGCTGCCCCCACTGCGGCCGCTCGCTGACATGACATCGTGACGCGGCCCGTCATGGATCGGGCCGCCATGGAACAACCTGGAACCGGGAGGAGGAAACAGTCATGAACCTGAACCGCGTGTTTTTCGCATTCTTCGTGCTGCTGGCATTGTCGCTGAACTACGGCTTCTTCGTCGGCGACATGGACAACCCCGAGCATCACAGCGTCTATGAGCTGTTCGGCGCCGTGGTCATCAACCTCATCGCCACCGTGCTCAAGTTCGGCGAGCGCTCGCACATCGGCGCGCTGCTGCTGGCCAGCAGCCTGGTGGCCGATGTCGGGCTGCTGGCCGCGGCGGCGGTGATGGGCTACGCCACGCATGTGGCGGGCAACCCGGCGGTCTGGACGCCGCTGGAGGTGTCGCTCGCGGGCGGGGCGCTGACGGCGAACATCGTGTCCGTGACCCTGATGGTCATCGAGGCGAGCACGCTCAGGCGTTAGTCATGCCGCTGACGCATTCCCGTCCCAATCCGGGCGATCACGTCATCTTTCTGGTGATGCGGCGCATGCGCGCGCCGCTCATCGTGATGATCGTGATCACGGCCATCTCCGTGCTGGGCATGGTGCTGATTCCGGGCGTGGACGAGCAGGGCCGGCCCTACCACATGAGCTTCTTCGAGGCCTTCTATTTCATCAGCTTCATGACCACCACCATCGGCTTCGGGGAGATTCCGCACGCGTTCACGCCCGAGCAACGGTTCTGGGTCACGCTTTGCATTTATCCCACGGTCATCGGCTGGCTTTATGCCTTCGGCTCCATTCTGAGCCTGATGCAGGACGAGGGTTTCAAACGCACGCTGTTCCATGCCGCCTTCGCGCGTCACGTCCGCAACCTGACGGACGCCTTTTGCCTGGTTTGCGGCTATGGCGCCACGGGGCAGCTGCTGGTGGAACGCATGACGCGGGAATACCGCCAGTGCGTGGTGATTGACATTGACCAGGATGCCATCAACGAACTGGTGATGGAGGATTTGAACCTCTTCGTGCCGGGACTGGGCGCGGACGCCGCCGATTCCGAACACCTCATCAAGGCCGGGCTGAAGCACCCGAATTGCGCGGCGGTGGCGGCCGTGACCAACGACGACCGGGCCAACCTGAAGGTGGCGATGAACGCGCGCCTGCTGCACCCGGACATTCCGGTGGTGGCCCGGGCCGACCATGACGAGACGGCGGCCAACATGCGCGCCTTCGGCGTGCATCACGTCATCAATCCCTACGCCATCTTCGCCGAGGACATCGCCGAGGCCATGCGCATGCCGGCGCATTTCCGCTTTCGCGCCCGCCTGATGGAGGGGAATGACCCGGCGGAACTGGCGGAGCGTTTGGCGTTGCTGGCCGACGCGCCGTGGATTCTGTGCGGGTTCGGCCGCCTGGGGCGCTTGATTCACGAGCGGCTGGCGGGCGAGGGAGTGCGATTCGCGGTGGTGGACGCCTTTCCCGAGCGCAACCATCCGCCGGAAGGGGCCATCGTCGGGCGCGGCATGGAGGAATCCACGCTCCGCGAGGCGGGCATTGAGCGGGCGGGCGGCATCATCGCCGCCACCGATGACGACATGGACAATCTCTCCATCATCCTGGCCGCCCGCCGCCTCAATCCCGGCGTGTTCACCATCGCCCGCCAGATGCGCCGGGCCAATCAGGCGATGTTCGACGCGGCGAGGATTGACATGATCATGCAGTGCAACCGGCTGGTGGCGCGCAACGCGCATTCGTGGATTGCGACGCCGCTGCTGCACGATTTCGCCGATGGCATCGCCCGACTGTCCGACAGGACGGTGGAGCGGCTGATGAAGCGCATCGCGAACAAGACGTCATCCGACACCTTCGAGACCTGGCAGGCGCGACTGGACGGGCGCGAGGCGCCCGCCGTCGAGACGATGCTGGCCCAGGGCGCGGAACTCAGGCTGGGGCACCTGATGCGCGACCCTTGGCGGCCGGCCGAGGCCCTGCCGCAAATCGCGCTCTTGGCGGAACATGCGGGGCGGGAGTGGGTGCTGCCCGGGCCATCGCTGCCCCTGCATCGAGACATGAATATCCTGTTCTGCGGCCGCCAGACCACGGGCTGGCGCGCCGCCATCCGCCAGCCGGAGGCGCTGGCCTGGGGCGTGGCCCACGCGGAGGGCGATTGGGCGGGCGTCGCCGCCGGCGAGGGTGCATCGCCGTCATCATAGGCGCGCGGCATCAATTTGCCTTGGGTTCTTTCCCGCTTTGCATGGGGGCGGGCGCCAGGCATCTCCGAACAATCCGGCATGGCCGCGACAGCGGCCTTGCGGGATGGGATGCAAGGCGCGAGGCGCGGCGCATGGTGGTTCCATGCGCAAGCCGAGCAACGCCGCAGACCGCACGCAAGGCCCTGTCCCGAAGGGTTGCGCACCAATCGCGCCCTCGCGGTGTCAGGCTCCTTGGCAT
>JALVTX010000034.1 GCA_027035825.1 Mariprofundaceae bacterium | reverse complement strand
TGCAATACTGGCGCGCGCGCGGCGAGACGGGGCGGACGCGGCTGCTCGCCATCCGGCGCGGCTACCACGGCGACACGCTGGGCGCGATGAGCGTCTGCGACCCGGACACCGGCATGCATCACCTGTTTGCCGGCATGCTGCCGCGGCAGGTGTTCGTGGACGCGCCGCCGAATGTCACCGACGGCCCTTGGAACGAGGCGCATCTCGATGCCTTGGCGCGGGCGCTGGAGCGTCATGGCGCGTCCATCGCGGCGCTGATCCTGGAGCCCGTGGTGCAGGGCGCGGGCGGCATGCGCATCTATCACCCCGAGTTCCTGAAGGGCGCGCGGGCGCTGTGCGATGCGCACGGCGTGCTGATGATCGCCGATGAAATCGCCACCGGCTTCGGCCGCACCGGCCGCATGTTCGCCTGCGAGCACGCGGGCGTCGCGCCGGACATCCTGTGCCTGGGCAAGGCGCTGACCGGCGGCTACATGACGCTGGCGGCGACGCTGGCTTCCCGCCGCGTGGCCGAGGGCGTGGAAGCCGGCGGCCACGTGCTGATGCACGGGCCAACCTTCATGGCCAACCCGCTGGCCTGCGCCGTGGCGAACGCCAGCATCGAGCTGCTGCTGGCCTCGCCGTGGCAAGAGCGCGTGCGCGCCATCGAGCGGGGGCTGGAGGCGGGGCTCGCCCCGTGCCGGGAGCTGCCGGGCGTGTGCGACGTGCGCGTGCTGGGCGCCATCGGCGTGGTGGAGATGACGCGGCCGGTGGATGCGCGGCGGGTGCAGCCGATGTTCGTCGAGCGCGGGGTCTGGATTCGGCCGTTTGCCAACCTTATATACGTGATGCCGCCGTATGTGACGGGCGCGGACGACGTGGCAAGGCTCGCGCGCGCCATGTGCGAGGTGGCCGAAACGATTTCCGAGGAGTGACGAACATGGCCGACATCATCTATCCCTGCGCCCACTGCGGCGTGAAGAACCGGCTGACGCCGGAAAAGTTGCGCAAGAACCCCGTGTGCGGCAAGTGCGGCAAGCCGGTGTTCCCCGATGCGCCGGTGAACGCGACCGACGCCAGCTTCCGCGCCGAGGTCGAGGATTGCCCGATTCCGGTGCTGGTGGACTTCTGGGCCCCGTGGTGCGGGCCGTGCCGCATGGTCGCGCCCGAGCTGGAGAAGCTGGCGAAAGAGATGGCCGGGCGCGTGAAAATCGTCAAGGTGAACGTGGACGAGAACCCGCGCTCGGCGTCGCAGTTCGGCATTCGCTCGATTCCGACGATGATCCTGTTCCGCGGGCCGCTGGTGGTGGACACCATCCAGGGCGCGATGCCGGCGGCCTCGCTCAAGCAGCGGCTGGAGCAGTGGGTCTGAGGCGCTGCTGAACCTTCCCGCGCGCGCCGAAGCGTCCGGCGCTCGCCTGCGTTTTCTCGGGTCTCAATACCAGAGGCCGCTCCACCAGCGGCGGCGCGGCTGGGCAAGCGGCTGGCCGCCCCAGCGCCAGTCGGCGTCCGCCCGGGATTCGGAAACCAGGCCGGCTGTCGGGCGCATCTCGCGCGCCAGCTCCTTGAGGCGGGCGATGCGCTCCTCGGTGGCGGGATGGGTGCGCAGCCAGGAGGGCTCCGGCACGCCCTGGCCCGGCAACAGGATGCGCTTGAGCCAGCCGCCCTGGGCGCGCTCCAGCTTCGCCAGCGCCGAGGCCAGCGCCATCGGGTCGCCGGTCAGTTCGGCGGCGCCGCGGTCGGCGTCGAACTCGCGCGTGCGCGAGAGCCCCAGTTGCATCAGCGTCATCAACGCCGGCGCGGCCCAGAGCAGCAGCAGTGGCGCCCAGGGTAGCCCCTGGCCCGAAAGCAGGAACAGCGGCAGGTTCAGCAGCAGCATGAGTTGCCCCAGCGTGGCCAGGCTGGCGGTGAGGCGGCTGATGACGTCGGCGAGCATCATGACCCGCAGGTCGCGATGGCGAACGTGGCTGATTTCGTGCGCGAGGATGCCGGCCAGTTCGCGCAGGCTCATCGTCGCCAGCAGTCCCTCGGTGACGGCGATGAACGGGCGCTCCACGCTGCCGGTGGCGAAGGCGTTCAGGATGGGCGAGGGCACCAGGAACAGGCGGGGGCTTGCGGGCAGTTCCGCCCGCCGGGCGAGCTCGTCCACGAGCCGATGCAGGGCCGGCGCTTCGGCCGGGGAGAGCTCGCGCGCGCGATAAAGCCGCAGCATCCAGACGGGCGAAAGGCCCGGCGCCAGCCAGAGCGCAACCAGGGCCATGACCACCAGCCACAACGTGGCGCCCGGGCCGAGCAGCATGCGGCCGATGAGGGCAGCCAGCGCCCCCATGCCGGCCAGGAGCAGCGCCGTTTGCAGCGCGTTGCGCAGCCGGTGCGCTTGTTGGAGAGCCAGCATGGCCGGGACGCTACAACGAAACAGGCCACGGCGGAACGCCATGGCCTGCATGCGGAAGCGCTTTGTTTCAGCCGTGCGAGAGGGACGGGCAACATGCTTTTTGCCTGGCGCGGCTGGCCCTGATCCGGCCTTTCAACAGTCCTGGTTTTCATGAATCCGGGCGCTCAGGTAGAGTATGAACGTTTACATCTCTCGCGGATGTGCGCATGGAGGAAAGGACAGCATGAGATGCGTGATGCAGGCGTGGCACAAGCACGAAGCGGAATTGCGGCGGTGGCTGGTGGCAAAGCTGGGAAATGCCGCCGATGCCGAAGACATGCTGCAAGGCATTTTCGAGAAAGCGATGCTTCAGGGCGAGCGGTTTTGCTCTGTGGAGAATGCGCGTGCGTGGTTGTTCCAGGTGGCCAGAAACGCCATGATCGATAGTCAGAGGACAAGGAAGGAGCATGTCCCTCTCATGAACGATGTGCCCTGCGGCACGCCCCATGCCGAGGCCGTGGACGAGCTTTCCGAATGCCTGCCCCGCGTGCTGGCCGAGTTGCCCGAGGCGGATCGCAGCATCATTGTCCACTGCGACATCAACGGCATGCGACAGCGGGATTATGCGCAGATGCATGGTCTGACCCTGTCGGCGGTCAAGGCAAGGCTCCGTCGCGCCCGCAAGCGATTGAGGACGCGGTTGGAGCAGGGCTGCCAGGTGCGTCGCGATGAATCCGGCAAGGTTTGCTGCTTTGTCCCGAGAGCGCCCATGAAATAAATCGGCATCCTTTTCCCGCCTCGTTCGTCTTCCACGGTGAAAACACTCGATGGGCGAGGTGACAGGATGTCGGATGCAACGAACCATGTTGAACGCTTGAGGGCCGGGGCCGGCCTAGCCGGGCTTCCCAAGGCCCGGCCTTGGGCGTTTCTGCTGCTGGCCGCGGCCACCTGGTTGGTTCTGTATGCCAACTTGCCGAGGGTTGCCTCCGGCCTGACGGGGCTTCTGCCACTGCCCCGCGATGGGCGCTTGGCGGACGCGATGCATTTCTTTCTCTACGAAGCGCCCAAGGTGCTGATGTTGCTGACCGCCGTGGTGATGGTCATGGGGATGATCAATTCATGGTTCACGCCAGAGCGCACCCGCGCCGTGCTGGCCGGGCGGCGAGAGGGCATTGGCAATGTTCTGGCGGCCATGCTCGGCATCGTCACGCCGTTTTGCTCATGTTCAGCCGTGCCGCTGTTTATCGGTTTCGTGCAGGCCGGCGTTCCGCTTGGCGTGACCTTCTCCTTCCTGGTTGCCGCGCCGATGGTCAACGAGGTGGCCCTGACGCTTCTGTTTGCCCTGGTGGGATGGAAGGTCGCGGTTCTTTACCTCGCCTTGGGATTGTTGGTGGCGATTGTTTCTGGATGGGTGATTGGTCGCTTGCGGATGGAAAAGCACCTCGAAGATTGGGTGCGGGACATGGCCAGGGTCGCGCCCGATTATACGCCCGAACACCTGACCATGGCCGAACGCCTGGAAGCCGGGTTTCAGGCCGTCAGGGAGATCGTCGGACGGGTATGGCTCTATGTGGTGGCTGGCGTTGCCGTTGGAGCCAGCATCCACGGTTATGTGCCCCAGGACTTCATGGCCGACCTGATGGGCAAGGATGCGTCCTGGTGGTCGGTGCCGGCGGCGATTCTGATTGGGGTTCCAATGTATTCCAATGCCGCCGGCATCATACCGGTTGTTGAGGCGCTGCTGGCCAAGGGAGCCGCGCTGGGCACCGTACTAGCATTCATGATGAGCGTGATTGCCCTGTCCTTTCCCGAGATGGTGATTCTGCGCAAGGTGCTGAAGCCTCGCCTCATTGGCGTGTTCGTTGGCGTGGTCTCCGCCGGCATTCTGATGGTGGGGCTGATTTTCAATCTGGTCGTGTAAAGGAGGTGCTGATGAAAGACATCAAGGTGTTGGGTAGCGGTTGCGCCGCATGCAAGAAAACGGCAGAAATGATCGCCGGGCTGGCCGAGGAAGCCGGCGTGCCGGTCAAGCTGGAGAAGATCGAGGATATCCAGGCCATCATGGCATATCGGGTCATGTCCACGCCGGCCGTGGTGGTTGACGGGAAGGTGGTTCATGCTGGAGGAATTCCATCCCGGTCCGCGGTGCTGGCTTGGTTGAAGGAATCATGAGTCTGAATGGAGGAGGACAATGAAGCCGAAACCGTGGAGCTGGCGCGGATTCCTTGTTGCGGCCGGAGCAGCGCTGCTGATGCCGGGAATCCTGCATGCCGACGATGGGCTGGGGGCGCTATTGCACCAGGTGGAAAAGGCGGCGCCCCGGTTCAGGGCCGCGGCTGCGCAGGCAAAAGCCGCCGAGGCGGCGATTCGGGTGGCCAGAAGCCGGTACTGGGGAAGCGGCGAAGTGTTCGGACAGGCGACGCATTTCAACGATGACCGTCTGGTTTCGCCGATTTCATACCCGCCCGTCTTGTCCCGGTCGCTCTTTGACAAGAATGCCTATGGCTATGGCGCCAGGTATGTACTCCCGCTGGATATCGACGGCCGCATAACCGCAACCGTGCATGCCGGGACCTTTTCCAGCCTGGCGGCCCGAAACCAGGCCGAGCAGACACGGCTGTCGCTGTTTTCCCAGGCCGTGAACCTGTATCGTGGCTTGCAGCGGCTGGCAGGAATTCGACAGGCGCATCAGGCGCATCTGAAAGCCCTCGAAGGACACGAGAAAGTGACGGCCACGTCCGTTCGAGTCGGTCGCATCCCGGCGGTGGAGCTGCTGCGCATCAGGGCCGCAATCAAGGCGGTGGAAGGGCAGCTGGCGGGCCTGGCTGGCGATGAGGAACGTCTTCGTTCCGCCTTGGGGGCCTTGCTCAACAAGACGCGTTACGATGTTCCGGTTGCGGTGCCCAAGGCGCACCCCTCGGACGAATACCTGTCACGCATCAAGGATGCGCTCGGGCAGCGGCGGCCGGATGTGCGGGCAGCCAGGAACCATGTCGAGGCTGAAGATGAACTTCTCAAGAAGGCCGAACGGGAATGGCTTCCCCAGTTGTTTCTGGAAGCGGAAGCCGTGCGCAATCAAGGGTTCACGGCGAAAGGCGCGAACATCTGGAGCGTCAGCGGCCAGATGCGCTGGCAGTTCTGGGATGGTGGAAGGCGCTTTGCGAACACGGATCGGGAGCGAGCCAGAAAGGAGGCAGCCCGTCACGAACTCCAGAGCGCGCTGAACCGGGCGAAAGCGGAGCTGTTGTCCGCCAAGGCGGCGTGGAGGGCGGCGTCGCTGCAATATGAGGCCGCCATCGCCGGCTTGGAATCCGCCCGAGAAGCGGAACGTATTCAGTCCGATCGTTTTCGGAACGGGCGTGTTTCCGCCACGGACTTGCTGGATGCCGAAGCGGCATTGGCGCGCGCCAGGGCGAATTACACCAGCGCCCTCGCCAATTGGTGGCTGGCCGATGACGAGCTTCATCTGGCGTACGGCGATCCGCCTGCCGCCTACTAGGAGAGAAGGATGAACATCGACAAGAGGAAACTTCGTTTTTTGCTGATTCCCATTCTCGTTGCGGGAACAGCCGCTTTCTTGCATGCACACCTCAAGAATATCCGGCAAAGCCCGCCCATGGCCGAGGCGCCGTGGGCGCTGAATGCTAGTTTGGTTGAAGAGGGCAGGGTTGACCAGGGATTTCCCGCGCTAGGACGGGTGGTCAGTTCCAGCGACGTGCGCATCGCGCCGCAAATCAGCGGCACCGTGCTTCAGATGGGGCCGCGTGAAGGCGGACGGGTTCATGCAGGCGACCTCATCGTTCGGCTGGATACGCGCGAACTCGAGGCGGCCGCGGGCGCGGTGCGGGCCAGGCTTGCGAGCGCCAAGGCGCAGCTCGACAATGATCGGAAGGAATTGCAACGGGAGCAACGGCTGCTTGCGGAGGGAGGGTCGTCCACTTCGGCCGTCGAGCGCTATCAGACACGGGTTCGGGCCGATCTGGCCAACGTGGATGCGCTCAAGAAGCAATTGAAGTCACTGGAGGTCAAGATTTCCTATGGCCGAATCACCTCGCCCGTGAATGGGCGGGTGTCCAGGCGTTTGGCCGAACCGGGAGATACCGTGTTTCCTGGCAAGGCGATTTACGTTTTGGCGGCGGATCGAGGCGGCCGTGTGATCGTGCCGGTTCCTCTGGACACGCTGACGCATGTGCGCGTGGGCGGCAATGTCCAGTTGTTCCAGGGAACGCAATCCATGGTGGTCAAGGTGACGCGCATCAATCCATCGCTGGACAAGCTGGCCATGGGACGCATCGAGATTGATCTGCCTTCGCGGCCATTCCACTTGCCCGACGGCGCGCCCGTGGCGACGCGGGTGATAACGGGTGCGGCGATGGGCCTGACGGTGCCCGTGGATGCGCTGCGTCCGTCCGAGAACCGGGACACGCGAACACTCTTCAAGATCGTCGGCAAGAAACATTCCTTGCTCCGGCGCGTTTCCGTCCATGTTCGATTGTGCGGCAAGACGCGGTGCGTGGTCGCGGGCGAGTTGAAGAAGGGCGACCTGGTGGTGACAGCCAATGGGAGCGTGCTCCTTCAATTGCGTGATGGAGACCGTGTAATCGTCAACCGGCAAGGAGCCATGGAATCATGAGCTTCGGAGAGTGTTTGTTGTCCCGGCCGCATGCCATTCTCGCGGCAACCGCGGCGTTCATGATTCTCGGCGTCATCGGCTTTTTTTTCATTCCGACGAACCTGTTTCCCGACACCAATCGGCCGTCTGTTTCGGTTGTCGTGAAATGGCCCGGGGCAATGTCAAGCGATGTGGCCACCGAGGTGACCCATCCTCTCGAGGTGCGTCTGTCCTCGATTGATGGCGTGCGCAGGGTCACGTCGACCTCTCGCGATGAGGTTTCGGCCGTTCAGGTGGAGTTTGAATATGGCGTGGACATTGATACCGCCGCCAATGAAGTGACCACGGAGCTCTCACGCGTGCGCGGGCAGTTGCCCCAGGGCATTCATGAGCCCCTGGTGTTCAAGATTACCGATGCGGCGAAGCCCGCCCTCGTCCTGGCGGTAAGGCCGGCGAAGGGATCGGGCCTGGATTTGGGGCAGGTCCGGCGAATGGCGGAGAATCAGCTTCGAGACACGCTGCTCAATCTGCCGGGAGTCGCGGAGGCAGAAGTGTTTGGCGGTCCCATCCGGCAAGTGGCCGTGGATCTGGACCGCAACCGTTTGCAGGCGCACCAGCTCTCGATTGCCCAGGTGGTGGCCGCACTGGCCGGTTCGAATATCTCCCAGCCGGCAGGCATGGTGTATCAACGAGGGCGTCGTTTCCTGCTGACGGCCCAGGCGCTGGCGAAAACCCCGGATGACATTGCCTCCATCCTCGTGCCACTGGGAAATGGCAACTACGTTCGGGTCGGAGATCTGGGCGATGTGCACTGGGGCGCCGCCGACCCGTCGTCGCTTTATCATGGCAATGGTCGCCCCGCGGTGGCCGTTTCCCTGTTGCGTTCGGAGAGGGGGTTCACCAAGCCGGTGATTGATGCGGTCGATGCACACCTGGATGAAGTGCGACGCCAGTTCCCCAATCTCGACATCCGGGTGGCCGACACGCAGGGGCGCATCATCGGGCTGACGGTCAGCAACATGCTGGACTCGTTACGTGATGCCGTCATCATGACATTGGTCGTGATCCTTCTTTTTCTGGGAAATTCGCGAGCGGCGCTGGTGGTGTCGATTTCCCTGCCGATTTCTTATTTGCTGACATTTGCCATCCTGTGGTGGATCGGTTTCGAGTTCGACATGGTGACCCTGTCGGCCATCATCATTGCGGTCGGGTTGCTGGCCGATGACGTCGTGGTCGTCATGGAAAACATCGAACGGCGAATGCGGACCTTGGGCGAAGCAGGCAAGGTGGCAGCCGTGCGTGGACTGGACGAGATTCTGCTGGCAGACACGTCGGGCACGGTCAGCACGATTCTGGTGCTGGTGCCCATCATGTTTATCGGCGGGTTCGTTCAGACAGTGTTGCGCCCCCTGACCATCACTCTTTCCGTTGCGCTGTTGGCTTCGCTGGTCGCCTCGGTTACGGTGATTCCGCTCCTGGCTCCACGCATCATCAAGCCCGGCGCTCGCGATCCCCTCTCATGGCTTCTTACTCCTTTCACGCGCCATGTGCTGGAACCTGTGCGGCAAGGCTATGTGAGACTGGTGGACTGGGGCTTGAACTACCGCCGAATGATCATGGTGCTTTTCCTTGCCCTGTTCGTTGTCTCGGCTTCCCAGCTGCGTTTGCAGGGGCGGGAATTGATGCCCTTGATGGATACGGGCATTACCCAGATCCGTTTCGAGGCCGCGCCGGACACGGATGATCATGGCATGGAAAAACTGCTGACGGCAGTTGAGGAGGCCATCAGGAAGGAATTGGCGCCGGGCTGGCTGATTTCCATGTCCAGCGTGGTGGGCTCCGAGCCGGGCGTCAAGTCCTTTGGCGCGGCGCGCCTTCTGCAACAAGGCGAAATCACGCTGAATATCGTGGATCGTTTCCACCGGAACCGTTCGCTGACCGACATCAACCAGGCCATCCAGCAGCGGCTGCACGGCATTCCCGGATTGATCTCGGCCAATGTCGCGGCCTTTGGGGCCACGCCGCTGTCGTCCATCCGGGCCAGCGTCGATGTCATGATCACGGGGCCTGATCCCGAGGTGCTCGGCAGATTGGCGGATGAGGTCATGCAGCGCCTGCGCTCGGTTCACGGGCTGACCGGCATTGATCGAACCTGGCAGCAAAGATCCGAGCGTATTGCCTTGAATGTCGAGCCGGCCAAGGCCCGCTTGTATGGGCTGACCGCGAAAGAAGTCGCCGCGCAAGTGGCCAGGGCGGTTGGGGGCACGCTGGGAGGAACATTGCGTGTGCCGGGGGAGAATTCGATTCCGGTCTGGGTTCGTCTCAAGCGGAGCCAGCGAACGGATATGGAAAACATTCGGGCAATCAACATCCGGACGAAAGGCGGAGCGTTCGTGCCGCTGGCTGCCGTGGCCTCGCCGAGCATGATGACAGCGTCGACGGCCGAGACGCACCAGTACCTGGAGCCGACGATTGATGTGTTGGGTTGGAGGCGGAACGTGGCCATCACGGCCCTTCATGATGCGGTGATGGACTCGTTGGCGGATCTCAAGCTGCCACATGGATATAGCATTCATGACGAGGGCGAATACAAGCAGCTGCATGAAGCGGGACAACGCTTGCTGAAGGTCTTTGGCCTGGGCCTGGTGCTTCTGTATTTGATGCTGGTGGTGACTTTCCGTTCCTTCCTGGATCCGTTTGCCATCTTGGCCTGTCTTCCCCTGGCATTGATTGGCGCCGCATTCGGACTGCTTCTGGGAGGCAAGTTCCTTTCCATGCCGGCCCAGATGGGGCTGATCCTGTTGATGGGCATTGTCGTGAACAACGGCATCCTGCTGGTGGATTTCGCGAAACAGGCCCTGCAGGAAGGGATGTCGCTGCGTCAGGCGGTTCTTGATTCCGTGGTCAAGCGGACGCGCCCAATCCTGATGACTGCGACGGCGTCTGCGGTTGGCATGATTCCGCTGGCCATGGAATGGGCGGTGGGAATCGAGCGACTGTCGCCCCTGGCGTTCGTGGCCATCGGCGGTCTCATTGCAGGCACGTTCCTGACCTTGCTGGTCGTGCCGGTTCTGTTCTATTCCATTGAATCCATGCGCCAGCGGTGGAGGGGGTAGGCATTGCAGGGAACGTCGTTCATGCTGTTGATGGTGGGGCTGCTTTCCATCGTCAACCCCTTGGGGGCATTGCCCATCTTTCTGTCCATGACCGGGAGGGACCCGGTTGCGGATACCCGCATCGTCAATCGCGCGACCATGGCTGTTGCGCTCATTCTGCTGCTTTCTGCATGGACGGGCGAAGCATTGCTCGGGTTTTTCGGCATCACCATTGATGCCTTCCGGGTCGGTGGCGGATTGCTGATTCTGCTGATGGGCATCACGATGCTGCATGGTCGGCAAAGCCATGTGCAGCATCATCCCGATGAGGCTGAAGCTGTCAGGGAAAAGGAGGACATCTCGGTCGTGCCATTGGCCATACCGTTGATGGCTGGCCCGGGAGCGATCAGCCTGGTCATTCTTGATGCAAACAGGGCTCATTCATTGGGGGGAGAAGTGTTGCTGGCCCTGGCCATCCTTGCGGTTGCCGCCATTGTCTGGGTTGTGTTGATGCTGGCGGGAAGGATTCGTGCCTTGTTGGGCGTGATCGGGCTGAACATCGTGACCCGCATCATGGGGCTGATCCTGGTGGCAATCGGGGTGCAGTTCATCGCCGATGGTGGCAGGAACCTGTTTCCAGGGTTGGCGTAGCGGAGCCGTGAGGAGCCGAATCAGCGGTTTGCCGAGTGCAATAAGGGGCCGCGCTTCCGCGCGGCCCCTTTTGAGCCCATTGGCCTTTCTGACTGGTGGAGCCGAGCGGGATCGAACCGCTGACCTTCACATTGCGAACGTGACGCTCTCCCAACTGAGCTACGGCCCCAGCGATGGCGGCGCATTATAGTGGCTCTTTCTCAAAAATCATCCACGAATTTGGGTGAGGATTGCAGCGGGGCGGCGGGCTCCTATAATTGCGGGCCATGATTGTCGCGGAAGCCTTGAGCCGCTCCTTTGGCGACAAGCCTGCCGTGCGGAACCTGAGCTTTCACGTCAAGCGGGGCGAGGTGATGGGCCTGCTCGGCCCCAATGGCGCGGGCAAGTCCACGACGATGAAGATGCTCACCTGCTACCTCCCTCCCAGTTCCGGCACGGCCACCGTGGGCGGCCATGCCATTGACGAGGAATCCATCGCCGTCCGGCGCATCATCGGCTACCTGCCGGAAAACGCGCCGATGTATGCCGACTTGCACGTGTCCACGCATCTGCGCTTCATCGGCCGCATGCACGGGCTGCCCGAGGGGCGGCTGGCCGAGCGCATGCGGCTGATGCGGCAGGTCTGCGGGCTGGAGGGCGTGATGGGCCGGCGCATCGGCGAGCTCTCCAAGGGCTATCGTCAGCGCGTGGGCCTGGCCGCCGCGATGCTGCACGATCCCGACTGCCTGATCCTGGACGAGCCGACCACCGGACTGGACCCGAACCAGATTCTCGATATTCGCCGCCTGATCCGCGATTTGGGGCGGGAGAAGACGGTGCTCTTGTCCTCGCACGTGCTGTCCGAGGTGGAGGCCGTGTGCGACCGGGTGATGATCATTGACCGAGGGCGGCTGGTGGAGTCCGGCACGGCCGCGGAACTGGCCCGGCGGGTGCAGGGCGGCGCGGAGGTGCGCCTGGTGCTGCGCGGCGATGCCGAGGCGTTTGCCGCCAGTCTCCGCAAGCACCTGGCCGAGGCCCGCTGCGAGGCGGGCGAGGGCCGCGAGATGGCGGAAGGTGAGAAGGTTGCCGCCGGAGCGGAGGGCGGGACGGACGAGACGCGGCTGCGCCTGTTCCACCCGGATCGCGAGGCGCCGCTGGCGGAATCGGCCTTTCGCGCGGCCGTCGAGGCGGGCGCGGTGCTGCTGGAGATGCGTCGCGGCCAGGCGAGCCTGGAGGACGTCTTCCATCGCCTGACCCAGGGCGCGGCGGCGGATGACGGGGAGGATGAGTTGTGAGCGCGGTGCGGGCGCTGGTCTGGAAGGAATGGCGGCAGGCGGTGGACACGCCGCTGGGCTACGTGATCGCGGTGGCGTTCCTGCTGGCGGCCGGCTTCTTCTTCGGCAACCGGCTGTTCCTCGTCGGGCAGGCGGACATGCGCGATTTCTTCGCCATGCTGCCGGTGCTGTTGATGTTCTTCGTGCCGGCCGTCTGCATGCGGGCGCTGGCCGACGAGCGCAAGGCGGGCACGTTCGAACTCGTGGCCACGCTGCCGGTGTCCACGGCCCGGATCGTGGCCGGCAAATACCTGGCGCTGATGCTGCAATGGTCGCTGCTGTTGGCGCTGACGCTGTTCTATCCCGCGACGCTGGCGCTGCTGGGCGA
>JALVTX010000033.1 GCA_027035825.1 Mariprofundaceae bacterium | reverse complement strand
TGGCCGAAATTTGCTGGCGATTCAATCATCGGAATCAAGACCTGTATCCCTTGATTCTCAACATGTTACACAACACACTTGCCAGTGATATCGGCAAAATCTAGGTCCAGTTTGATGGTGAATTACCTTCCGAAGAACGCCTGGGACGGATCATGGCGGTGCTGCCCGCGCAGCTTCCCTGTGCCATCGAGTTCCGGCATGCATCCTGGTGGCGCGAGGCAGTATGGGCCGAGCTCGAGCGTCGGGGCATCCTGTTCTGTTCCGTGCACGCACCCGCATTGCCCGATGAACTCGTGATCGTTGGCGAGAGGCTCTACCTGCGCTTTCATGGCATACCCTGGTATCGGCATGACTATTCGCCGGGGGAAATCCGCGACTGGGCGGAGCGCATACGCCGCGGCGGCGTGCGCGAAGCCTGGATTTACTTCAACAACGACACCGATGCCGCGGCGCCGCGCAATGCGCTGGCGCTGAGGAGCGAGCTGGAACGGGAGCGGGCCGATGCATGTGGATGATTATCGCTTCGGGCGTATCGTGATTGACGGGCGCGCCTATACGCGCGACGTCCTGCTGCTGGAAGCCAGCGTGCAATCGCCGTGGTGGCGTAGGGAGGGACATTGCCTGGCCATCGAGGACCTGGAGCCGGTGCTGGCCATGAAGCCGCAACGACTCGTCATCGGCACGGGCGCCATGGGGCGCATGCACGTGCCGCCCGAGACCCTGGCGGCGCTGCAGGCCCAAGGCATCGAGTGCAGCGTGACCCGGACCGCACAGGCCGTGGAGCTGTTCAACCGGTGGCGAATGGAGGCGGGAAGAACGGCCGCGGCCCTGCACCTGACCTGCTGATAGCGGACTGTTCCGCGCCTCAGCTACCGGACGGCTTGTCGTCCCGCAATTCGCAGCGGAACGTGCGCACCTGGTAGAACCCGCCGAAGGCCGTGGCTGCCGTTCCTTTCAGTGACAGCCGCTTGCCGTGGGTGGCGGCGGCTTCATCCAGCAACGTGGGCAGGCATTCGTCCTGGAATCCGGGCAGGAACGGCTCCAGCTTCGCCAGCAGCCAGCGGCTTGGAGGAAAACGATACAGGGGATGCGAAACGGGGCGCTCCGCGTATTCGGTCACCAGCAAGCTGCCGCCGGGTTTCAGTATGCGGGCGATTTCCCGATAGGTGTGGCGCCGGGCCTGGGCCGGCATTTCGTGAAACAGGAAAAACACGATGACGGCATCGAAGCTGTCGCTGGCATAGGCAAGGCATTCCGCGTTCATGCGTGCGGGCAATAATCGCCCCCGGCCAGCACACTTCCTTCGCGCCAGTTCCAACTGGGGCGCGGCAACATCAGCCAGATGCATTCCCTGCGGCAGGCTTGCCAGCAGGCGGGGCGTCAGTTCCCCATAGACGCAGGTCAGTTGCAGGCATCGCCAGCCCGGTTCCGGCCTGGCTTGCAGGCGTGCCAGGGTCTGTCGCATCAGCGTCCTGTACTGGCCGAAGAGAATCAGGTTGATGACGGGCTGGTGATCGAAGAACCAGATGCCCCACCGCCACAAATAGGCCCACCAGTAGTGCCGGGCCAGATAATCCGGAACCCCATCGAGAAAGCGGCGGTACAGAGTCATCAGTGGCAAGGCCTCATGGCCACGATGCGGATGGGTGGGAGGAGCGGGGCGATGCGGCCAGCCTCGGCCGCGCGCGCCCCGTCATGCCGGGATCAGGCCAGGCGAACCGGCAGGCCACGTTCGGCCAGGAATGCCTTGGCCTGGCGGATGGAGTATTCGCCGAAATGGAAGATGCTGGCCGCCAGCACCGCATCGGCACCGGCTTCCAGCCCCTCGGCCAGGTGTTCGAGCGAGCCGACGCCACCGGATGCGACGACATTGGCGCGCACGGCGCGGACCACGGCGCGGGTCAGCTCTAGGTCGTAACCGGCCTTGGTGCCGTCGCGATCCATGCTGGTGAGCAGGATCTCGCCTGCGCCGTAGTCGCTCATGCGCCGGGCCCAGTCCACGGCGTCCAGGCCGGTCGGTTTGCGGCCGCCGTGCGTGAAGCATTCCCAGTGGCCTCCTTGCCCGTCGGCCACGCGCTTGGCGTCCACGGCCACGACGATGGTGGAGGAGCCGAAGCGCAGCGCCGCTTCGCGCACCAGCTCGGGCCGGACGATGGCCGCGGTGTTGATGGAAACCTTGTCGGCGCCGGCATGGAGCAGGTTCTCGATGTCGGCCAGCGACTTGACGCCGCCGCCAACCGTCAGCGGCATGAACATGTTCTCGGCCACGTCTGTGACCATGTGATAGAGGGTGTCGCGGTTCTCGTGGCTGGCGCGAATGTCCAGGAAGGTCAGCTCGTCCGCTCCCTGTTCGTCGTAGCGAATGGCCGCCTCGACGGGATCGCCGGCGTCCACGATGTCCACGAACCGCACGCCCTTGACGACACGGCCGTGCGCGACATCCAGGCAGGGGATGATTCTCTTCGACAGCATCAGGGGTGAACCACCAAGTCACAAAGACACGAATATTTTGAAGGAAAGTCCTTTCCTTGTGGATTTGTGTCTTTGTGGTCAAAGCGCTTCATCCAATCTTCTCCAGAGCGGCCGCGAAATCCAGCGTTCCCTCGTAGATGGCGCGGCCGGTGATGGCGCCGGCGATGCCGTCCTTCGCGTGGCGGGCGCAGGCCAGCACGTCCTCCAGGCGCGCGATGCCGCCGGATGCGATCACCGGCACGGACACCGCCCGGGCCAGCTTCAGGGTTTCCTCGATGTTGGGGCCGGAGAGCATGCCGTCGCGGGCGATGTCCGTGTAGATGATGGCGGCCACGCCCGCATCCTCGAAGCGGCGCGCCAGCTCG
>JALVTX010000032.1 GCA_027035825.1 Mariprofundaceae bacterium | reverse complement strand
AGCAGGCGGACACCTTCGTGACGCGCGACCTCGAAACCCGTCGACTGCTCAACCAGGTGGCGCTGGTGGCGCCAAGCCAGGCCTCGGTGCTGGTGGTCGGCGAATCGGGCACCGGCAAGGAACGGCTGTCCCGCTTCATCCACCAGTGCTCCAACCGCAAGGACGCGCCCTTCATCGCCGTCAACTGCGCCGCCATCCCCGAGGGGATGCTGGAATCCGAGCTCTTCGGCCACGAAAAAGGCGCCTTCACCGGCGCCGATCGCGCCCGCCCCGGCAAGTTCGAGCTGGCCCATCGCGGCACGCTGCTGCTGGACGAAATCACCGAGATGCCGCTGCACCTGCAAGCCAAGCTGCTGCGCGTGCTGCAAGAGGGCGAGGTGGACAGGCTGGGCGGCCGCGCGCCGGTGAAGGTGGACGTGCGCATCATCGCCACCAGCAACCGCGACATCGAGAAGACCGTGGCCGAGGGCCAGTTCCGGCAGGATTTGTATTACCGCCTGAACGTCGTCACCGTGCGCCTGCCGGCGCTGCGCGACCGCCCGGCGGACATCGAGCCGCTGGCCCGTCATTTTCTTGACAGGTTTTCCGCCATGTATGGCAAGCCCGCGCCGGAACTGGAAGCCGACGCCATCGCCGCGCTCACGGCCCATGCCTGGCCCGGCAACGCGCGCGAACTGGAGAACTGCATGCACCGCGCCTTCCTGATGGCCGTGGACGGCCCCATCCGGCGCGAGCACCTGGGATTGCCAGAGACGGCCCCGGCCGGATGCGCCGGCGCGGAACAAGGCGACGGCGGCCCCGCCATCGCCGCCGGCATGAGCATCCGCGACATGGAGCGGGCGCTCATCCGCGAGACGCTGAAGCACGTGCGCGGCAACCGCACCGAGGCCGCCAGGCTTCTGGGCATCAGCATCCGCACGCTGCGCAACAAGCTGAACGACATGGAGGCCGGCGCTGGCACGGCCCTTGCTGATTCCAGACCAGAGCCCGGCGCGACCAGCGCGCAGGCCAACCCGCCGGCCGGCGCGGCCGTCACGCTGGGCGCGAATTGAAGCGGCATCAAATCGAGAGGAGGCCGGGATGAGCGGAAGCATCGGGATGAATCCCCTGTTTGGCCGGGATTTCCAGACCCTGGCCGCGGCGCTGGCGGCGCGCGAACAGATGCAGAGCGTCTTCGCGACCAACATCGCCAACGCCGACACGCCGAACTACAAGGCCGACGCCCGCCGCTTCGAGGACTTCCTGGCCCGACAGTTGCGGTCAACCCGCGCCGCCGGCACATCCGGCGAACTGGCGCGCACCGCGCCCGGACACATGGCGGCCGATGATGCGCCGCCCTCGCCGTGGCTGAATCTCTCCGCCGGCCGCTCCCAGGCCATGGAACGCATGGACGGCAACACCGTGAACGTCCAGAAGGAGATGGCCGGCATGGCCGAGAACCAGCTCATGCACGAACTCACCGTGCGCCTGCTCAAGGGACGCCTGAGCGGGCTGTCGAAGGTGATCCAGGAAGGAGGACGCTAAATGGCTGACACGCTCTTTGCCGCCATGCGCATCAGCGCCTCGGGCATGTCCGCCCAGCGCGCGCGCATGGACATCGTGGCGGAAAACATCGCCAACGCCGAATCCACCCGCACGCCCGACGGCGGCCCCTATCGCCGGCGCGAGATCGTCTTCCAGGCCGTGCCGCAACGCAGGGGATTCGACGACGTCTTCCGCTCCTCGTTCCAAGAGGACGGAGCGCACGAGGTGCGCGTGGCCGGCGTCGTCAAGGATTCGCGCCCGTTCCGCGAGGTTTACAACCCATCGCACCCGGACGCCGACGCCAATGGCATGGTCAAGATGCCGAACGTCAACACCATCGAGGAGATGGTGGACATGCAATCGGCGGCGCGAAGCTTCGAGGCCAACGTCACGGTAATGGAGGCCGCCAAGCGGATGTTCCTGAAATCGCTCGACCTGCTGCGCTGACACGACCGAGGAGAACGCCCATGGCCATCAACCCCGTTTCCCTGAACGCCTACGCCCGCGCCGCCCACTTGGGTGCAATAACCGATGCAACAACCGATGCGACGGCCGCCGGCGACAAGCCCGCCGCGCCCGGCAAGTTCGGCGAACTCATCAAGGAATATGTGCAGACCGTCAACGCCCAGGAACACGCAGCGGACAAAGCCGCCGTGGAGCTGGCGACGGGCAAGAATCACAACGTCTCGGAAACGCTGCTGGCGCTGCAACAGGCCGAGGTGTCGTTCCAGATGATGCTCAGCGTGCGCAACAAGCTCGTGGATGCCTACCGCGAAGTCATGCGCATGCAGGTGTGAGGCATAGACGATGGCCGCCAACCTGACCCCCGCATCCCAGGGCGCGAATCCCGCCCCCGCCGCGCTCGATCCCTCGCTCCAGGGCGCCTCGCTTCAGGGCGAAGGGCAGCCCGCGGGCCCGGGCGGCGTCCAGGGCATCGCCGCAAAAATCGCCGGCCATCGCCGCTGGCTGCTCTTCGCCGCCGCGGGGCTGATGCTGGCCGCGTTCGTTTCGCTGGTCACGTGGTCGGCCAGGCCCTCCTTCCAGCCGCTGTATGCCGGCATGGACGCCAAGGACGCGGCGGCGGTGGTGGACTTCCTGCAAAAGGAACACATCCCTTACAAGCTGGAGGGCTCGGGCACGGTGCTGGTGCCGGCCGATCGCGTCTATGCCACGCGCCTGAAGCTGGCCGGGCAGGACATCACGCCCGGCGGCGGCATGGGCTTCGAGCTTTTCGACCGCCAGAACGAGTTCGGCATCAGCGACTTCACGCAGCAGGTCAACTACCAGCGGGCCCTGCAAGGGGAGCTTGCGCGCACCA
>JALVTX010000031.1 GCA_027035825.1 Mariprofundaceae bacterium | reverse complement strand
GAATACGAGATCGCGCCCGTTCACGTCTGTGAGTTCTGTTTCGGGCCGCTGGAGGTGGTCTATGACTACGACCGGTTGGAGGGTTTCAGCCGCGAGCTGATCGAGTCGCGCCCGCAGAGCATGTGGCGCTACAAGGAGCTGCTGCCCATCGACGGCGAGCCGACCGTGGGCGTGCAGAACGGCTTCACGCCGCTGGTGCGCGCGAACAATCTCGCCAAGGCGCTGGGCGTGAAGGAGCTCTACATCAAGAACGATTCGGTCTGTTACCCGACGCTGTCCTTCAAGGATCGCGTGGTCTCCGTGGCCCTGTCCAAGGCAGTGGAGTTCGGCTACAAGACCGTGGCCTGCGCCTCCACCGGCAACCTGGCCGGCTCGGTGGCCGCCAATGCCGCGGCGGCGGGGCTCAATTCCTACGTGTTCATTCCGCACGATCTGGAGCAGGGCAAGGTGCTGGGCGCGGCGGTCTATGGCACGAACCTGGTCGGCATTCGCGGCACCTATGATGACGTGAACCGCCTCTGCTCGGAGATCGCCGGCAAGTACGAATGGGCCTTCGTGAACGTGAACGTGCGGCCGTTCTATGCCGAGGGCTCGAAGACGCTGGCCTATGAGATGATGGAGCAACTCGGTTGGCGCGCGCCCCGGCACGTGGTGGCGCCGATGGCTTCGGGTTC
Source organism: Mariprofundaceae bacterium (assembly GCA_027035825.1). GTDB lineage: Bacteria > Pseudomonadota > Zetaproteobacteria > Mariprofundales > Mariprofundaceae > JALVTX01. Next base: position 2,192 of record JALVTX010000031.1, on the reverse strand, counting down.
ACTGTGCACCAAGATTCACAAGGCCATCAAGGAATTCGTGCAGCTGGGCCTGGTGGAGGATGCCAGCACGCGCATGTACGGCGCCCAAGCCACGGGCTGCTCGCCGATTTCGAAGTCGGTGAAGGAGGGCACGGACCTGATCCACCCGGTGCGACCGGACACCATCGCCAAGTCGCTGGCCATTGGCAATCCGGCGGACGGTTTTTACGCCAATCGCGTCATCCGCGAGACCGGGGGCTGGGCCGAGGACGTCAGCGACGAGGAGATCGTGGACGCGATGCGCCTGCTGGCCGAGACCGAGGGCATTTTCACCGAGACGGCCGGCGGCGTCACCGTGGGCGTGGCGCGCAAGCTCATCGAGCAGGGTCGCATCCCGCGCGACGAGTCCATCGTGCTGGCGGTGACCGGCAACGGCCTGAAGACGCAGGAAGCGATCGTGGACAAGGTCGAGCGACCGCGCGTCATCGGCCCGAGCCTGGACGAGTTCGACGCATTGGCCGAGGCGGATGCCGCGCGTCTGGCGGCCTAGAAAGGCAGAAAACAAGGAAAGGAGCGAACCATGAGCATTACCGTGAGAATCCCGACCCCGCTGCGCAAGCTGACGGACGGCGCCGACGAGGTGCAGGCCGAGGGCACCAACGTGGGCGAACTGATTGACAACCTGGAGGCGGCGCATCCCGGCCTGAAGGAGCGCCTGTGCGACGAGGCGGGCGAGATTCGCCGCTTCGTGAACATCTACGTGAATGACGAGGACGTGCGTTTCCTCCAGGGCAAGGAGACGCCGCTGTCGGACGGCGATCAGGTGTCCATCGTGCCGGCCATCGCCGGTGGTCGTCGCTGAAGGGGGGCGGCCTTGAAACAGCGGGTCTATCTGACCTTCTCGGCCGATACCGTGCGCGAGCCGCTCATCTGGAAGATGGGGCACGAGTTCGACGTGGTGACCAACATCCGCACCGCCGAGGTGAAGGAGAACATGGGGCTGGTGGGCATGGAGGTCGAAGGCGAGCAGGACGAGGTGGAGCGGGCTCTGGCCTGGATGGCCGAACAGGGCGTGCGCGTGGAGCCCATCGAGCAGAACGTGGTCGAGGGCTGAGGGCGGGCGCTGCGTCCGCGCCATTTTTTTAGCGGTAAAATACACGTATTTTGTGTTGAAATCAGATTAAACGCAAGCGAGGTGTGATATGGCGTTGTTCAACAATATTGCGGATACGGTGGGCAACACGCCGATGGTGCGGATGCGGCGGCTGAATGCCGATGTCGGGGCGGAGATACTGCTCAAGCTGGAGTTCTTCAATCCGCTTTCCTCGGTTAAGGATCGCATCGGCAAGGCCATGATTGAGGCGGCCGAAGCGGACGGGCGGCTGAAGGAGGGGGGCGTGATCGTCGAACCCACCAGTGGCAACACCGGCATCGCGCTGGCATTTGCAGCGCGCGCCAAGGGGTATCGCTGCATCCTCACGATGCCGGAGTCCATGAGTCTGGAGCGGCGCAAGCTGTTGCGTCTGTTGGGGGCGGAACTGGCGCTTACGCCGGCGGAGCTCGGCATGAAGGGCGCCATCGAAAAGGCGGGGGAAATCCTGGCCAGCACCGATCACGCCTTCATGCCGCAGCAATTCGAGAATCCGGCCAATCCGGAGATCCACCGTCGCACGACGGCCGAGGAGATCTGGGCCGACACCGAGGGAGACGTGGACGCCATCGTCGCCGGTGTCGGCACGGGCGGCACGATCACCGGCGTTTCCGAGGTCATCAAGTCGCGCAAGCCGGATTTCCGTGCCATCGCAGTGGAGCCGGCCGATTCCCCGGTCATTTCCGGCGGCAAGCCGGGCCCCCACAAGATCCAGGGCATCGGCGCCGGGTTCATCCCGAAGAACCTGAACGTGGACATTCTCGACGGCGTCGAGCAGGTGAGCAACGCCGAGGCCTTCGAAGCGGCGCGCAAGCTGGCGGTGAGCGAGGGCATCCCGGGCGGCATTTCCTCGGGCGCGGCCGTGACGGCGGCCCTGCGCGTGGCGGCCCGGCCGGAGATGAAGGGCAAGCGGATCGTGGCGATCGTGCCCTCCATGGCCGAGCGCTACATGACCACTGACCTGTTCAAGGGCATTGATGTTTAAGACATCGTCACGGTGCCAGAAAAGGGAGCTTGTTGCCCGAGCATCATGGCTTCCCGGTAGTCAATGAGAGGTTGATTC
>JALVTX010000030.1 GCA_027035825.1 Mariprofundaceae bacterium | reverse complement strand
CGCATGCAGGTGGACAACAGCCAGCACCGGCTGCATCCCGGCATGTTCGTGAATGCGGAACTGAGCGTCGGCGCGGCGGACAAGGCCCTGCTGCTCCCCGCCGAAGCCGTTCAGCGCCAGGGCGTGGAGCAGGTCGTGTTCGTGGAGACCCGGCCGGGCGAGTTCGAGCGCCGGGAAGTGCAAGCCGAGACCGTCGGACTCGGGATGATGCGGATTCGCTCGGGACTGAAGCGCGGCGAGCGCGTGGTGACCCGGGGTGCGTTCGCCCTGCTGTCCGAACTGCTCAAGTCGGGCTTCGAAGCCCACCAGCACTGAGGAGCGTCTCATGTTTTCCAGACTCATCGACGCCGCCATCAACAACCGGGCGCTGGTCGTGCTGATGCTGCTCGGCAGCGTGGGTTATGCGCTGTTCGTGACGCCCAGGTTGAACCTGGATGCGTTTCCGGACGTGACCAACGTGCAGGTGCAGATCAACACCGAGGCGCGCGGACTGGCCGCCGAGGAGGTAGAGCAGCTCATCACCTATCCGATCGAGGCGGTGATGTATTCCCTGCCCGATGTCGAGCAGGTGCGCTCGATTTCCAAGACCGGCCTCTCGGTGGTCACGGTCGTGTTCCGGGAAGGCACGGATATCTACTTCGCCCGCCAGCTCGTGGCGCAAAAGTTGCAGGACGCCCGACAGAACGTGCCGGCCTGGGCCGGCACGCCGAAGATGGGGCCGAACACATCGGGGCTGGGGCAGGTGTTTCAGTACATGCTCAAGGCGACGCCGGAATCGGGCTACGACGCCATGGCATTGCGCGCCCTGAACGATTGGGTGGTGAAACTGATGCTGATGCCCGCCGGCGGCGTCACCGACATCCTTTCCTTCGGCGGCGAGGTGCGCCAGTACCAGGTGCGCGTCAACCCCGATCGCATGTTGGCGCACGGACTGCGCATCCAGGACATCATCGAGGCCATCCGCGCGAACAACCGCAATGCCGGCGGCTGGTATCTGCCGCAGGGTGACGAGCAACTGGTGATTCGCGGCGTGGGCTGGGTGCCAGGTGGAAAGGCGGGACTTGAAGCCATCGGCGCCATCCCGCTCAAGACCGTCCACGGCGTGACCGTGCGCGTGCGCGACGTGGCCGAGGTCGGCTTTGGCGGCGAAATCCGGCAAGGCGCGGTGACGATGACCGAACGCGGCGCGGACGGCCGGGCGCACCCGCTGGGCGAGGTCGTGGTCGGCATCGTGCTCAAGCGTTTTGGCGCCAACACCAAGAAAACCATCGACGACGTCAAGAACCGGCTGGAGATCGTGCACAAGGCGCTGCCCGAGGGCGTGAGCATTCAGCCTTTTTACGATCAGTCCGACTTGATCGCCAAGGCCGTGTGGACCGTGGAAAAGGCGTTGCTGGAAGCGTTCGCGCTGATCGTCATCGTGTTGTTCCTGTTCCTGATGAACCTGCGCGCCGCCGCGCTGGTGTTGATCTCGGTGCCGGTATCGGTGCTCGCGGCGCTGGCGGTGATGGAGCACGAAGGCATCTCGGCGAACCTGATGAGCCTGGGCGGACTGGCTATCGCCATCGGCATGATGGTGGATGGCTCCGTGGTCATGGTCGAAAACATCTTCAAGCATCTGGAACGCGCGCGGGAAGGACATGGCGTGGCGCTCTTGATCACCGAAGCGGCGCGGGAGGTGGCAAGGCCCGTGACCTTCGCGGTGCTGATCATCCTCATCGTGTTCACTCCCCTGTTCACGCTGGAGGGCGTGGAAGGAAAGATGTTCGCGCCGATGGCGCTGTCCATCTGCTTTGCGATGTTCGCCTCGCTCGTCGTGGCGCTCATCGTGATGCCCGTTCTGGCCACGCTCATGTTCACGCGCCCCGTCACGCACAAGGACAGCCCCTTGCTCGCCCCGCTGGCTCGCGGATACCGGAAATGGCTGGCGCGAGCCCTGCAACACCGCACGCGCGTGGTGGCTGGCGCGATCGTCGCCTTTGTGGCAAGCATGGCGCTGGTGCCGACGCTGGGCACGGAGTTCGCGCCCGAGCTTGAGGAAGGCACGCTGGCCATCCGCGTCACGCTGGCGCCCTCCTCATCGCTGGCCTATGCCAAACGGGTCGGTCAGCAGCTCGAAAAGATTTTGGTGGAGAACTTCCCCGAGGTCACCTATGCCTCGGCGCGCATCGGTCGGGCCGAGATCGGCGGCGACCCCGAACCGGTGTCCAACGTGGAAATCTATGTCGGCCTTAAGCCGGCCTCGGAATGGCAGAGCGCATCCAGTCGGCAAGCCTTGCAGGAACTGATGCGCCAGAAGCTGGAAACCGTGCCCGGCATCCTGCTTTCCTTCACCCAGCCCATTGCGATGCGCGTGGACGAACTGCTGTCCGGCGTGAAGGCGCAACTGGCCATCAAGTTGTTCGGGCCGGATCTGAAGGTGCTGGCCAGAAAGGGCAAAGAAATCGAGCGACTGGTGCGCGGGGTGCGGGGTGCGCTGGACGTGGCCATGGAGCAGATCGAGGGCGAGGCACAGTTGGTGATTCGTCCGCGCCGCGCGGCGTTGGATCGCTACGGCATCCCGGTGGATGCGGTCATGCGCTTGGTGGCCGACGGCATCGGCGGCACCGACGCCGGCCAGGTGATTCAGGGCAACGAGCGTTATGCGATCTATGTCCGGCTGGAGAAGTCGTTTCGCGACAGCCCGGGGACCATCGCCAACCTGGTGCTGCAATCGCCGCGCGGCGCCTGGGTGCGCCTGGGCGACGTGGCCGACGTGCGCATCGAGCAGGGCCCGCCGATGATCCGGAGGGACGACGTGCAGCGCCGCGTGGTCATCCAGTGCAATGTCGAAGGTCGAGACATGGGCAGCCTGGTGTCCGAGCTGG
>JALVTX010000029.1 GCA_027035825.1 Mariprofundaceae bacterium | reverse complement strand
TGGAGGCGGCGCGGGCCCTGGGCGCGGACGTGACGCTCACGGATGATCCGCTGGAGGCGGCGCATGACGCCGACCTCGTGACCACCGATGTCTGGGCCTCGATGGGGCAGGAGGAGGAGCAGGCCGAGCGGGCGCGCGCCTTTGCGGGCTTCACCGTGGATGCGCGGGTGATGGCCGCCGCCCGGCCGGATGCGCTGTTCATGCACTGCCTGCCGGCGCATCGCGGCGAGGAGGTGACGGCCGAGGTGATTGACGGCCCGCAGTCCGTGGTGTGGGACGAGGCCGAGAACCGCCTGCACGCGCAGAAGGCGCTGCTGGAGTTTCTGCTGCTCTGAAGCAGGCCGAGGGCGGGCGGCCGTAGTCCCGCGCGCTTGCGGCGTGTATCATCCGCCGCGCGCCGCACGGGGCGCAAACCACGAATTTCGGGAGCGGGCGCGATGGCGGACGTGAACAAGGTGGTGCTGGCCTATTCCGGGGGGCTGGACACTTCCATCATTCTCAAGTGGCTTCAGGAAACCTACGACTGCGAGGTGGTGACGTTCACCGCCGACCTCGGCCAGGGCGAGGAGGTGGAGGATGCGCGTGCCAAGGCCCAGGCCTGCGGCGTGAGCGCCATCTACATCGAGGATCTGCGCGAGGACTTCGCGCGCGATTACGTGTTCCCGATGTTCCGCGCCAACGCCATCTACGAGGGCGAGTACCTGCTGGGCACGTCGATCGCCCGGCCGCTGATCGCCAAGCGCATGATCGAGATCGCAGAGACCGAGGGCGCGGACGCGGTCAGCCACGGCGCCACCGGCAAGGGCAACGACCAGGTGCGCTTCGAGCTCGGTTTCTATGCGTTGAAGCCGGACGTCAAGGTCATCGCCCCCTGGCGGGAGTGGAACATGCGCGGCCGCGAGGACATGCTGCGCTTTGCCGAGGCGCACGGCATTCCCATCGAGCGCAAGCGCGAGGGCAGCAAGTCGCCGTATTCGATGGACGCGAACCTGTTGCACATCTCCTACGAGGGCTACGACCTGGAAGACCCGTGGAACGAGCCGCCGGAGAGCATGTGGCGCTGGACGCGCGCCCCGGAGGATGCGCCGGAAGAGCCGGAGTACGTGGAGCTTGCCTACCGCGGCGGAGACATCGTGGCCATCAATGGCGAGGAGATGAGCCCGGCGCGGGTGATCGCCGAGCTGAACCGGCTGGGGGGCAAGCATGGCGTGGGCCGCATCGACATCGTCGAGAACCGCTTCGTGGGCATGAAGTCCCGCGGCTGCTACGAGACGCCGGGCGGCACCATCATGCTCAAGGCGCACCGCGCCATCGAGTCCATCACGCTCGACCGCGAGGTCGCGCACCTGAAGGACGAGCTGATGCCGCGCTATGCGAAGCTGATCTACAACGGCTTCTGGTTCGCGCCCGAGCGCATCGCCTTGCAGAAGCTGATTGACGCCACGCAGGCCGAGGTCAACGGGGATGTGCGACTCAAGCTCTACAAGGGCAACGTGTTCGTCGTCGGTCGGCGTTCGGATGCCTCGCTGTTCGACGAGCGGCTGTGCACGTTCGAGGACGACGCGGGCGCCTACGATCAGAAGGACGCCGAGGGCTTCATCAAGCTCAACGCGCTGCGCCTGCGCATGGAAGCGCTGGCCGGCCGCAAGCTCGGCTGATTTTTTCAAGGAGACGAGCCCATGTCCTATGCCTTGCCCATCCGCGTGCTGCATTCGTTGATCGCGCTGGCGACGCTCGTACAGTTGGCCATCGGCGAGCTGATGACCGTGCCCGGCATCGCCGAGGCGGACGAAGACGAGGCCGGCTGGATTTTGTCCGCCTTCGCGCACGAGGGACACGGGGACATCGTGCAGCCGGAGACGCTGGGCTTCGAGGTGCACGAGTTTCTGGGCCTGTTCATCGCGGCGCTGGTGCTGGTTCGGGTGCTGATGGCCTTCAGCGACATGCCCGGCGCGGGTTGGCGGGAGCTGTTCCCGTGGCTGACGGGCGAGGGCCGGCGCGGGCTGGCCCAGGAGGCGAGGTCGCAGATGCCGCTGTGGAAACAGGGGCGTCTGGCGCCGCCGGAGGAGGGGGAGCGGCTGGCGCGCACGGTGCACGGCTTCATCATCCTGTGCATGTTTGGCATGGCGGTCACCGGCGCGATTCTCTTCAACGGCTGGAACGAGCACGGGCATCAGACGGCATTCATCGCGGCCGTGGGCGAACTGCACGAGGGCATCGTCGGCGTGCTGGAGGTGCTCCTGGCGCTGCACGTGCTGGCCGTGATTCTGCATCTGCGGCAAGGGCACAACCTGCTGGCCCGCATCAAGCCGCATTGAGCGCAACGAGCGCGGCTTGAGCGGGACGGACGCGGCGGAATCGGCGCTGGCGCAGGTCTTCAAGGCGCTGGGCGATCCCGTGCGGTTGCGACTGTTCCTCCTGCTGGCCGGCCATGACGAGCTGTGCGTTTGCCACCTGACGGCGGCGCTGGCGCTGCCGCAAAGCACCGTCTCCCGGCATCTGGGCGTGTTGCGTCAGGCGGGGCTGGTTCGGGCCCGCCGCGCCGGCAAGTGGATGCACTATCGCCTGCACGGCGAGCTGGCCGCGCGGCTCGCGGCCGTGGTGGCGGAGCACGGCGAGGCGGCCGTCTTCGACGAGGATGCCGGGAGGCTCGTGCGAGCCACGCAGGGGTAGTCATTTACATATCCGCATAAATGGATATGATGGCCCGTATCACGATTGTTCGGAGGTCGTCATGTCCGCATCGCAGCCCCTGGGCCTGTTCGCCCGCTGGCTCACGCTCTGGGTGTTTCTGGCCATCGTGGCCGGCATCGCGCTTGGTTCGCGCTTTCCCGCCTTCTTCCACGTTCTGGGCGGCATGGAGGTGGCGCACATCAACCTGCCGGTGGCGGTGCTGATCTGGGCGATGATCCTGCCCATGCTGCTGAAGATCGATTACTCGGCGCTGCACGAGGTCTGGCATCATCGTCGCGGCGTTGGCGTGACGCTGGCGGTGAACTGGCTCATCAAGCCGTTCTCGATGGCGCTGTTGGGCTACGTGTTCCTGCACGGCCTGTTTGCCCGCTGGCTGGATCCGGCGCAGATCGGTGACTACATCGGCGGGTTGATCCTGCTGGCCGCCGCGCCCTGCACGGCGATGGTCTTCGTCTGGTCGCGACTGGTGAACGGCCACCCGCAGTTCACGCTCACCCAAGTGGCGCTCAACGACGTCATCATGGTCTTTGCGTTCGCGCCCATCGTCGGCCTGCTGCTCGGCGTGGCCGCCATCACCGTGCCGTGGGACACGCTGTTTCTCTCCGTGCTGCTCTACATCGTGATTCCGGTCGTCGTGGCCTTCTTTGCCCGCAAGGCGCTTCTGGCCCGGGGGCGGCTGGATGACGTGCTGCACATGATGGACCCTGTCTCGATGGCGGCGTTGGTGGTCACGGTGGTGCTGCTGTTCGGCTTCCAGGGCGAGCAGATCGTGCGCCAACCGCTGGTGATCCTGCTGCTGGCGATTCCGATCACCGTGCAGGTCTACTTCAACTCCATGCTGGCCTACTGGCTCAACCGCAGGCTCGGCGTGGCGCACGAGGTGGCCGGTCCCTCGGCGCTGATCGGCGCCTCCAATTTCTTCGAGCTGGCCGTGGCTGCGGCCATCGCGCTGTTCGGCTTCGAGTCCGGCGCGGCGCTGGCTACCGTCGTCGGCGTGCTGGTCGAGGTGCCGGTGATGCTGTCGGTGGTTCGCATCGTCAACCGCACCAAGGGCTGGTACGAGGCGGGGCTCATGCGGCCCGCATTGCAGCCGGCGGAGGCGCGGGAATGAGCGCCGGGGCGGGCAAGACGCGGGTGCTGTTCCTGTGCACCGGCAATTCCTGCCGCTCGCAGATGGCCGAGGGGTGGCTCCGGCATCTGGGCGGGGATCGCTTCGAGGTCTTCTCGGCCGGCATCGAGGCGCACGGGCTCAACCCGCGCGCGGTGGCCGTGATGCGCGAGGCCGGCGTGGACATTTCCGGCCAGCGCTCGGAAGTCCTCGACCCCGGGCTGCTGGAGAAGATCGATCTCGTCATCACCGTCTGCGGCCATGCCGACGAGCGCTGCCCGGCGGTTCCGGCCAGCTGCGAGAAACAGCACTGGCCGTTCGACGATCCCGCGAAGGCCACCGGCACGGAGGAGGAGATCATGGCCGAGTTTCGCCGCGTGCGGGACGAGATTCGCGCGCACATCGAGGACTGGCTGGAAACCAGCCGCTGATTCGCCGATGGAATCATGGTTGCGACGCATCGCGAGCCCCGAGCAGGTAGAGCTAGCGCGGGGCGAGCATCTGTTCCGGCAGGGCGATGCGGTGACGCACCTGTTCATCGTGCGGCGCGGCCGGGTGCGGCTGGAGCGCAGCAGCGAGGACGGGAACCCGGTGGTGCTGCAACTGGCCTTGGAGCCGGAGATGGTGGCCGAGGCCTCGTTGTTTTCCGATCGCTATCACTGCGCGGCGGTGGCGGCGGGCCCCGCCGCGGTGCTTCGTTTTGCCCGCGCGCCCGTGCTGGAGACGCTGGCCCGCGACCCTGGCATGTGCCGGGAGGTGCTGGCGCTCTATGCCCGGCGCATCCAGCGTCTGCGCGCCCTGCTGGAAGTCCGCAATATCCGCTCGGCCCAGGATCGTATCCTGGCCTGGCTGCGGCTGGAGGCCGATGAAAATGGCCGCATCCCGGTGCGATCCAGCCTCAAGGATATGGCCTGGCAGCTGGGCCTGGCGCATGAAACCTTCTACCGCGCGCTGCGCGAGCTGGAATCCCGCGGCCACATTGCGCGCGAGGCCGGCGCCTTGCGCATGATTTGAATCATACGTTCCCGCCGGCCGATCCCGGCAGGATGCGCCCGATTCCAGTCACAAGGAGGCAATGGATGGGCAAGGCATGGGTAGTGTTGGTGAGCGGGTGGATTGGTCTGGCGGCGCTGGCGGCATCGGCGCACGAGATGGGACACGAAATGGGGCACGGCGGGATGATGATGCACGGCATGGACGCGGGGCCGATGGCGGAGGATGGCCGCGTCTCGCTCCATTTGGCTGCGCCGATGCGCATGATGCAGAAGCGGATGATGCGCGAGCACCTGGCGGCCGTACAGGCGATCGTGGGGTTGGTGGCCGATGGCCGGTTTGACGAGGCGGCGAAAATCGCGCACGAGAAACTGGGGCTGACGCCGGCAATGAAGAAGATGTGCGACATGTTTGGCAACAACGATTTCAGGACGATGGGCCTGGCGTTCCACAGCCAAGCCGATGAACTGGGCAAGGTGCTGAAAACGCGGAACCTGAACAAGTCCCTGCGCGCGCTGCATTCGGTGTTGAATTCCTGCGTGCAATGCCACGCGAGGTTCCGGCAGTAGGACAGGAAAAAGGAGGCGGCATTGAACCCGAACGAGAAGACGCACAAAATGAAACCCATGGTCAGGCATGTGGCGGGGCTCTTGGTGCTGGTTTGCTTCGGGGCGGGCCTGCTGGTGGCGGGCCTGCGCCCCGCGAGTTCCGCGGCGCCGGCCGCCGATGCCGATGACCCGCACTATGAATACATGGACAACGAAACCTGCGGCGCGTGCCATCAGGAGAAATTGCGCGACTATCAATCCTCGTTCATGGGGCAAACCCCGCACGATCAGGTGTTCCGTCAGTTCTACGCGGCGGTGAATGCCAGGGGCAAGCCGGACGGCATCGGTTTTCGCGCCTTCAAGCCCAAGGGCGCCAGCGATTGCGCCAGTTGTCACACGCCGGACGTGGTGCTCGATGCGGGCCACGAGCTGTCGCTGGAAGAGGCCATCAAGCGCGGCTCCAAGGGCATTTCCTGCGATTATTGCCACACCATCAAGGACGTGAAGGTGATTTTCGACCCCAAGACCGGCCGCTATGACACGCGCATCTGGAAGATGGTGACGCGCGCCCGGGGCGAGGTGAAGCGCGGGCCGCTCAAGGATGCCAAGAGCCCCTTCCACAAGACGAAGTTCTCGCCGATCCATGTCAAATCGGAGTTTTGCGCCGCCTGCCACAACAATCAGGAGCATCTGCTGTCGCTGGACACCTACCATGTCTGGAAACAGGCCTTCGACAAGGGCGTGGTGAAGCAGACTTGCCAGCAATGCCACATGCCGACGGGCGGCAAGGACCGGCCCATCGCCATCGGCGGGCCGGTGCGTCCGGCCAGCCAGATTCACCGCCATTTCTTCCACGGCGGCCACAATGCCGAGATGGTGAAGAAGGCCGCGACGATGAAGGCCGAGGCCTCCCGCCGGGGCGAGACGCTGGTGGTGAACGTGGACGTGACCAACTCCGGCGCGGGTCACACCTTTCCCGGCGCGGCCACGCTGCGCAACGTGATTTTGGTGGTGGATGCCGTGGATGAGGACGGCAAGCCGCTGGCGCACGCGGGAAGCAGGAAGGAGGTGCTGCCGCCGCTGGCGGGCGTGGGCCATTCGCCGCGCGATTTCGGCGGCCATGTGGGCGCGATGTTCGCGCGGCCGTTTGCCACCAAGTCCGGCAAGGCGCCGACCGGCGGCTTCAATGCCGATCATGTCCTGTTCGATACGCGCATCTATCCCGGCCAGACGGCGCACCGGAGCTTTCATTTCAAGGCGCCGGCATCCGGGCATGCGCGGGTGCGCGTGCGCCTGATCTATCGCTGGGCCTTCAAGCCGCTGGTGGACAAGAAGGGCTGGAAGATGGACGACATCGTGATCTTCGACCGCAAGCTCACGGCCTGAGCGCCCTTGTCGCGCGGGCCGTCCTGCCGCAGTATCGCCATCCTCCGCCCGCGGGCGGGGCAGGATTTCCCGAAGCGTTCAAGGAGCCGACATGAGCACGCCGAATTTCGCCGACCGTGACGGACTGATCTGGTTCGACGGGGAGATGGTTCCCTGGCGCGATGCGCGCGTGCATGTGCTCACGCACACGCTGCACTACGGCATGGGCGTGTTCGAGGGCGTGCGCGCCTACGACGCCGAGGGCGGCACGGCCATCTTCCGGCTGGACGCGCACACCGACCGCCTGTTCCGCTCGGCGCACATCATGGCCATGCCGATGCCGTTCTCGAAGGAGGAGCTGAACGAGGCGCAGCGCGCCGCCGTGCGCGAGAACGGCCTTTCCTCGGCCTACATCCGGCCGATGGCCTTCTACGGCTCGGAGGGCATGGGCCTGCGCGCCGACAACCTGAAGGTGCATGTCATCGTCGCGGCCTGGGAGTGGGGCGCCTACCTGGGCGATGACGGCATCAACCACGGCATCCGCATCAAGACCTCGTCCTACACCCGCCACCACGTGAACATCACGATGTGCAAGGCCAAGGCCAACGGCCATTACATCAACTCGATGCTGGCGCTGGCCGAGGCCCAGCGGGACGGCTACGACGAGGCGCTGCTGCTGGATGTCGAGGGCTTCGTGGCCGAGGGCAGCGGCGAGAACATCTTCATCGTGCGCGACGGCGTGATCTACACGCCCGATCTGACCAGCGCCCTGGACGGCATCACCCGCGCCACGGTGATGCAACTGGCCGAGGAGGCGGGCTACCGCGTCGTGGTCAAGCGCATCACCCGCGACGAGGTCTACGTGGCCGACGAGGCGTTCTTCACCGGCACGGCGGCGGAGGTGACGCCGATCCGCGAGGTGGACGGCCGCGCCATCGGCAGCGGCGCGCGCGGGCCGGTGACCGAGACCTTGCAGCGCATGTATTTCGACGTCGTTCACGGCCGCAGCCCCGCGCACCGGGACTGGCTGACGCCGGTGTGAGATCGCCCCGACCCGGGCAGCCGGCGTAAGCTTCGCGCTCGCCGCGCGACCTCTTCAACGGACGCCCTTTACAACGGGATGGTTTTCGTCCAATAACATAGATGGATGCCAACCGGGACGCGGGACGGTTCCGGGGTTCCAAGGAGGTTCGACATGAACGCAATCAAGCAGCTCATTCATCCCTTTGCGCTGGCGTTGACGATGCTGGCGCTGCCGCTGGCGGCGCAGGCCGCGCCGGCGACGACGACCTCGGGCGGCAAGATCGGCACGCTGACGTGCACCACGATCCCCAACACCACGGTCAACCTGCTTATCCACTCCACCGTGAACGTCAAGTGCGTGTTCAAGTCCACGGCGGGCGAGACCGAGCACTACAAGGGCGAGACCGGCGTGGGGCTGGGCATTGACCTGCACGTCAAGCGCGACGAGAAGCTGGCCTTCGTGGTGCTGGCCGCCGATTTCAAGAAGGGGACCTACAAGCTGGCCGGCAAGTATGGCGGCGCCGGCGGCACGGCCACCGTGGGCGTGGGCGTGGGCGCGCACGTGCTCATCGGCGGCAGCAACAACAGCGTGTCCCTGGAGCCCATCGTGCTGTCGGGCAGCAAGGGCATTGGCGTCAGCGGCGGCATCACCTACCTGTACCTGGAGCCGGACAGGGCAGCCGACGGAGCCTGAAGGTCGGAATGAAAGCGGGCTGGCCTTGGCCAGCCCGTTTGTTGTTGGTTAACGCAGGAGTTCGAGGATGGCGCGGTTGGCTTCCGGCATCGGCAGCGTCCGCGCCCGTCGCAGGCTGGCCCAGCGCCACGGGGATTCGGCTTGCGCCGGCGCGCCGTCCACGCGGCAGGCGAAGAGGTGGAAATGAAGCCTCCGATCCGGGTAGGCGTGTCCGCACTCGCCCAGGCTGCGCCAGCCCGTGCCCGCCAGCCCCGTTTCCTCGGCCAGCTCGCGCCGGGCGGCATCGAGCGGCGCTTCCCCCGGCTCCACCTTGCCGCCGGGGAATGACCACAGCCCACCGCAATGCACATCTTCCGGCCGCTTCAGCAGTAGCATCTCCCCGGCTTCGTTGAACGCCGCGACCAGCGCGATGATCTGTTCCTGCATGCGGCAATCATGGGGCCAGACGGCAGGCATCACAATCAAGATTTCTGCTGATGGGTTTGACAGGAAGCTCGGTATTCATCATTATTAAACCAGACAACAAACCAGTTGGAGTCACCATGACCCGGTACGATCGAAAGGCGGTCAGCGCCTTTGACGCCAAAACCCATCTGTCGTCCCTGATTCGGGATGTCGAAAAGGGCAACAGCTATACCATCACCCGTCGCGGTCGGCCCGTGGCCCGGCTGACGCCTGTTGAGCCTCCCGCAGCCGAATCCGTGCGGGAACTGCTGGAGGGTTTTCACGCCGTGCGGATGCGAGTCAAGGGCACGGGCGGCATCCGCGAACTGATTGATGAAGGGCGCAAACGGTGAAACGCTGGGTGATGGACTGCTCGATTGCCGCCGCGCTGGGGTTGCCGGACGAGCTGTCCGGGCTGGCGGAGGCGTTTCTGAAGGAGATGCCGGAATGTGAGGTGTGGGCGCCCTCGCTCTGGTGGCATGAGATTGGCAACGTGGTTGTTTCGGCCCGGCGGCGCGGACGCATCACCGATGCCGATGCAGCGGCGCTGCTTTCCCTCTATGGCGCATTGCCTCTGCACACGGATACGGCCCACGAGAGTGGCCTGCTGGAACGCGTTTACCGTCTCGCGAGCATGTATGATCTCTCCGCCTATGACGCTGCGTATCTTGAATTGGCCGAGCGCAAGCAGGCGGGACTTGCCACGCTGGACTCGGATTTGCAGAGGGCTGCCACGGCATGCGGCGTTGCGTTGTATCATCAGGGGAAGCCATGAGTCATCGCATGGAACCCATTCATCCCGGTGAGCATCTGACCGAGTTCCTGGCGGAGCTTGGCATCAGCCAGTATCGGTTGGCGAAGGAGATTCACGTGCCGCCGCACCGGATCAACGAGATCGTGCACGAGCGCGCCATCACGGCGGACACTGCGCTGCGGCTGGGGCGCTTTTTCGGTTTGGAACCGGGCTTCTGGATGAACCTGCAAACCCGCTACGATATGGAACGGGCGGCGGAGGTCCTGGGCAGCAAGCTGGACGAGGTCAGGCCGCTGGCGGCAAGGCGGTGTTGACTTGACTTAGGGCGAGGTGCAGCTTGGCAAGGTGAATGGTGCGAAATATAGTCCGCGTTCTTGGGTTTGGGTTCTGTCATTGTTATCGACCTTCTTTTCTGGATAGCGCACAGATGAAAACAGAAACTAGCTTGAATTTGGATGAACGGTTTCCTCATCTAACTCGTGCTCCAATTGCGGAAGCGGTTATTGAGGTGCGTGCTCAGGCCAGCACATCTTGGGAGGAAGAAGGTGTTGCCAAGGTAATTACAGAGGCAGTGCCAGATTATCCAAACGTTCAACCATTAAAAGTGGTTCGCCATGAATTAAAAGTGGAAGCAGGACATCTGCCGGAACAGACAGTTCATGATCTTGGTTGGAGAGGGCTGCGCTGTGAAACTGAGGATAAGTTGCAGGTCGTGCAATTCTATAGGGACAGTTTTGTTTTCAGCAGGCTTCAACCATATGAAAATTGGGATTCGTTCTATGCAGAGGCTATGCGGCTGTGGCGAATCCACCGTTCCATTGCCCAACCTGAACAGGTGGAACGCTTGGGGCTTCGTTTCATCAATCGCATTCGTGCACCACAAGGGCAGTCATTTGAGTTGGAAGACTATTTAACTGTTGCTCCTCGAGCCCCTGAAGGCATTGACTATCCCTTTGTATCTTTTCTGCATCAGGACTCATTTCAGGTTCCCGGATATCCTTATGGGGTTAATGTGATCAAAACTGTCCAAGAGGCTGAGGGGACATGGCTGATTCTGGACATTGACGTGTTTACAACCCAACCTGTTGAAGTGGATCGGGTGGAACGATCTCAGAATCTCCGGGAAATGCGTTGGCTTAAAAACAAATTCTTTTTCAGCAGTATTACTGAAAAGGCAATAGAGGAGATGCAATAATGTCTGTTGCTGCTCTATCAGAAAATCCGCCAGCTATATTTGACGTGCGTCCCACACTTGGTGCGAGTAATTTGGCCCGAAGTATTGAAGAAAAGCTTCGGGATGGTTTGGGGCATCTGAAACAGTCAGTCAGTCTTAATCCAGGATTATCCGGGGCATATGCGGAGCTCGCTGAGATTGAAGAAGAATGCTTGATATCTGGATGGGATGGCTACGATGCCCTTCCTGTCCATCCATTAAGTGTTGAATATGCTCGGCAGTTTCTTGGAGCGTTACCGCTGGGGCTTCAAGCGCCATCAATTGGTGCTGACCCGGATGGGCATGTGACGTTGGAGTGGTGCCGGTCGCCGAATAGAATCCTTTCCATAAGCATAAGCCCGGAAGGCCTACTCCATTATGCGTCGCTATTTGGATCCAGCAAACAATATGGAAGTGAGCCTTTCTCTGGTTCCATTCCGGAGTCGGTGTTAGAGCTGGTCATCAAAATCTTGGGATGATCCGAAATGGAATTGCCGCTTGATGTCCAGGATGATGAGCGACTTGCCCGCTATATTCTGTACCGGAGGCATATTCGAAGAGATGATTCGGTAAGGCCGGAGGCATTTATGCCGCATCCGCATGTCGATCTTTCTGTGACCCGTCATCTTGGACTCAATGAATCACAAATTTGGAAAATAGGGCAACGTGTCGCTGACCAGAGGGGGAAACCATTGTTTGGGCGCGCTGACGTTGTTTCTATGGGCTTTACCCAACACCGACTGAAGGTGGTGGGCGATCCAATCCCTGACAATCCCAATCATGCCAATGTAAGCAATTGGCCTTCTGAGAAATCCCAACAAAAAATATTGGCCCTTGAAATCGCGAAGGCCGCAGGGAGAGCAAAATTTCCAGAGGATGGCGGGAGGGAAGCTCCTTAATTTTTCATGCTGTTTCCAATCTTCCGCCTCATGCTACGCATAAGAAGAAGTTTTCTCTTAGGTTCGATACTCGGCGTTGATGGTGATGTAGTCATGGGTGAGGTCGCCGGTCCAGACTGTGGCCGAGGCACTGCCCAAACCCAGGCCCACGTGCAGCGTGAATTCGGGCCGGGCGAACACGGCCATGCCGTCGGCGTCGCGGTAGTCCTCACGTAGCTGGCCGTTTTCGACGATGGCCACGTCATCGGCGGCGAGGCTCACCCGGCCACGGTCGATTTCCACGCCGGCATTGCCAATGGCGCAGAGAATCCGCCCCCAGTTGGCGTCGGAGCCGGCGAAGGCCGTCTTGACCAGCGGGGAAACCGCGATGGCGCGGCCGATTTGCCGGGCCTCCGCCTCGCTGCGGGCGCCCGTGACGCGGATGGTGACGAACTTGGACACGCCCTCGCCGTCGCGCACGATGAGCCGGGCAAGCTGCTGGCAGACGGCAAGCAGCGCATCCTCGAAGGCGCGGACTTCTCTTTCCGCCAGCGGCGCGCGCCCCTGGCCGATGCCGCCCGCCAGCAGGTAGAGCGTGTCGTTGGTCGAGGTGTCGCCGTCCACGCTGATCGAGTTGAACGAGCGGTCGGCCACGCGCCTGAGCATCGGCTGCAACTGCGCGTGCGTCAGCGGCGCGTCGGTGGCGACGAAGGCCAGCATCGTCGCCATGTTCGGGTGGATCATGCCGCTGCCCTTGGCGATGCCGGTGATGGTGAAATCC
>JALVTX010000028.1 GCA_027035825.1 Mariprofundaceae bacterium | reverse complement strand
CCCCCGCGGGTGCGGGGGCCTGTCGCGCGCTTGCCGGATGGCGGAATCAGGCGTGCACGCCCAGCTTCTCGCGCCAGCCCGGATAGAGCTTGTCGGCATCCCAGGGGAAGGACTCGAACGCACGCGCGAACTCCTTGTGCGTCTTCGCGAACTCGATCGGGTCCGCGCCTTCCTTCCAGCACTGGTAGGCCTGATCCAGCGACTTGCCGCCGGCGGCCGGGCCGTCAATGTGGCCGAAGGCACCGCCGCCGCAGGTGTTAATGACGTTGGCGTGGCCCAGGTTCTCGAAGAACCCGACCAGGCGCAGCGCGTTCATGCCGCCGGAAATGATCGGCGTCGTCGCCTTCATGCCATGCCACTTCTGGTAGAAGTAGGTGCCCTGGCACTCGTCGCGCTCCAGCATGTAGGCCAGCACGCGGTCGTCGCGGCCGCCTTCCATCTTGCCGTAGCCCATCGTGCCGGTGTGGATGCCGGAGGCGCCCATCAGGCGGGCCATCTTCATGTGGCAGAGCATGGTGTAGCCGCGCGGATTCACCTCGCTGGTCGCCATGCCATGGCCGGCGCGATGGTAGTGCAGGAAGGTGTCCGGGAAGCGGCGGCGCGCCGTGGTGATGCCCACCGGGCCGGCCACGAAACCGTCCACCAGGAACGCGACGTGCTTCTCGTTGCCATACTTGCCGAAGGCCTCGAGGATGAAGTTGCCGCGGGCGACCATCTCCTCCGGATCGTCGGCGGTGATGTTGGCCGAGAACAGCTTGGCCTCGCCCGTTTCCTGCTGGGCGCGATCCATCGCCTCGGCCACCATCGGAATCACTTCCTTCATCGGGCAGAAGCTCTGGTTCGCCTGCGGCTCGTCGTTCTTGATGAAGGTGCCGCCCAGCCAGAAATCGTAGCAGGCCTTGGCGAACGGCTCGGGGCGCAGGCCCAGCTTCGGCTTGATGATGGTGCCGGCGATGTAGCCGCCGTCCTTCTCCGGCCGGCCCAGCACGCGCCACATGTCCACGATGTTCGCGGACGGGCCGTCGAAGTTCTTGACCATGACCTCCGGCACGTAGAAGTCCAGCAGGCGCAGGCCGATGATGTCGCCCATGCCCTGGTTGTTGCCGATGATCAGGCTGGTCATGTGCGCCACGCCATGCTTGCCATCGAGTAGATTGTGGTCGAACAATTCGACCGGGTAGGCCACCTTCATCAGGCCGCCCTGCTCGCCGAAGGCGTTCTCGTCGATTTCATAGACCAGCGCATCCACGCCGCGCGTGAAGTCGTCGGTCGTGGACACCTCCACGTTGGTGCCGGTGGAGCTTTCGGCCGCCACGTGCGCGGCCGTGGCCAGAAAGCCGTTGCCCGGCTTGGGCTTCAGACGGTAAGCCGCCAGCAGGTGCTTGCCGCCGGCAATCAGTTCCTCTTCCTTGAGGCTCAGATCGGCGTAACGATTCGATTGATCCAGTGCCATGTATATATCCCCTTTCGAGTTGATGTTTCGGCAACCCTGTCAGGGCTCCCTCCGCGTTGCAGGCCGATCATGGCTTGGCCGATCGGGCCCTGGTGCGATGATGCGAAGCTTGGGCCATTCCTTCCATCATGTAAAATAAAAGGTTATGATTGCAACCATCAATAATGCTTATGGAAGGCAATCATGCACCTGACCCTGAAGCAGCTCCGCATCTTCGAGGCCGTGGCCGAGCACCGCAACTACACGCAGGCGGCCAAGTCCCTCTTCCTGACGCAGCCTGCCGTTTCGATGCAGATCCGGCAACTGGAGGAGGAAGCCGGCATGGCCCTGTTCGAGCGCAGCGGCAAGGAGGTGCGGCTCACCGACGCCGGCCTTGAACTGCTGCACCACGCGCGGCTGATTCACCAGCAACTGGAAGAGGCGCAGCAGGCGATGGCGGAAATGCGCGGCCTCAAGCGCGGCCGGCTGCGCCTGACGATGGCCTCCACCGCCAACTACTTCGCGCCGCGGCTTTTGGCCGGGTTCTGCCGCCGGCATCCGGGAGTGCGCATCAGCCTGGACGTGGCCAACCGCGACGGCCTGATCCAGGCGCTGGAGAACAACACCTCGGACATCGTCATCATGGGCAAGCCGCCGGAGCGCCTGCCCGTGCGGGCCGAAATCTTCCTCGACAATCCGCTGGTGGTCATCGCCCCGCCGGGGCACCCGCTGGCTGGCCGGCGGCGCATCCCGCTATCCGAGCTGGCGCGCCATCCGTTCATCGTGCGCGAGCGCGGCTCGGGCACGCGCGCGGCGGTGGAGCGTTTTCTGGCCAGGCATGACGTGGAGCGCCCCACCGGCATGGAGATGAACTCCTCGGAAGCGATCAAGCAGGCCGTGCAGGCCGGCCTCGGGCTGGGCGTGGTGTCGCTGCACACGCTGGAGATGGAGCTGGCATTGCAACGGCTGGTGGTGCTGGACGTGGAGGACTTCCCCATCATGCGCCACTGGCGCATGGTCTATCGGCGCGACAAGCGATTCTCGGCCGTCGCGCAAGCCTTCCACGACTTCGTCCGCGACGAGGCCGGGGCGCTGCTCAGCCGGGCAGCGGACGACGCGCCAGCGCCACCGTCGCCGCCGGCAGCACCAGCAGGTTGACCAGCGGCAGCATCGTCAGCGCCATCGCCGCGCCGCCGAAACCCAGCCAGAACCAGCGCTTGCGCGCCAGCGCCTGCTTGCGGCGGGCGAAATCCCAGCCGCGCCGGGCGGCCACGGCGTCCATCAGCCCGAAGTTCATGAAGCGGATGCCAGCCCATCCCCAGACCACGGCCGCCACCACCTGCCCCGCCACGGGTATCAGAAACAGCGCCAGCGCCGCCAGCCCCCAGCCCAAGAGCGCCGGCAATGGCCGCAGCGCGTTCACCAGTCCGTCCAGCACCTGCCGCCACCATGG
>JALVTX010000027.1 GCA_027035825.1 Mariprofundaceae bacterium | reverse complement strand
GCCAGCAAGTTCAAGCTGCCGCCCGACCAGCTCCACGCATGGATGCAATCGGGCCAGCACGCGATTCTCAAGGCCGCGCACGCGCACGGCAACCTGGAGAGCGTGCTGAACATCGTCCTGGGCTACCTGCTCTGCCGGCTGGCGCTGGAGCCCTGGATCGCCAGGACCGTGTCGGTTCTGATGATCGTCGGCGCACTGTTCCACTCCGGCATGCTGTACCTGGCCGGCGCGGGCGTCGGTTTCGCCGGCATGCTCACGCCGATCGGCGCGATTTCCATCATCGCCTCGATGGCGCTGATGGGCATCGGCGTGCTGAAACTGCAATCCGTGGATTGAGGGGGCAACAAATGAAACGACAAATGCTATGGATGGGCGGGCTTGCGCTGGCGCTGGCCACGCCGGCCTGGGCAGACGGCTGGCGCGGCCACGGCTGTCACGGTCATGGCGGCATGGCGATGATGCACCACGCCGACGCCAACGGTGACGGCAAGGTAACGAAAGACGAGTTCATGAGCGCAGCCAAGAAGCGCGCGCAGCGAATGTTCGCGCACATGGACGTCAATGGCGACGGCGTGCTCGATGAGCGAGACCACGAGGCGCGCTTCTTCGACCGCATGGACGCCAACCACGATGGCATGGTGAGCCGCGCGGAGTTCCGCGCCTTTCATCGCGACATGCATCGCAAGATGATGCGCGCTCATGATGCCAAATCCCATCATTCCAAGGCCAAGGGAGGACACGATGACTGAACCGGTGATTGCCGCAACCGAACCGAAGGTGCTGGAGCTTGAGCCCGGCACCTATTACTGGTGCGCCTGCGGGCGTTCGAAGAACCAGCCGTTCTGTGACGGCTCGCACGAGGGCACGGGCATCGAGCCCAAGGCCTTCGAGATCAAGGAAACGCAGACCGTGGCCCTGTGCCAGTGCAAGCACACGAAGAACCCGCCGTTCTGCGACGGCACGCATAACGACCTCTGATGGGCCAGCAGCGGCTGAACGTGCAGGCGCCGGTGGCGTGCCTGTTCGCCGAGCGCTGGAGCACGCGCGCCTTCGATGCCGAAAAACCGGTTACGGCCGAGCAGCTCGCCGCCTGTCTGGAGGCGGCGCGCTGGGCGCCATCATGTTTCGGCGAGGAGCCGTGGCGCTTCGTCGTGGCCGACCGTTTCAGCGATGAAGGCGCCTGGCAGCGAGTATTGGACGCACTGGCCGAGAAAAATCAGTTGTGGGCGCAAAACGCGCCAGTGCTCATCGTGACGGCCTGCGTGCCGACATTCGCCGACAGCGGGCAACCCAATCGCTGGTGTGAGTACGATGCCGGCCAGGCCGCCATCAGTCTGTGCCTGCAAGCCGCGGAGCTCGGGCTGGCCAGCCACCAGATGGGCGGTTTTGACGTGGATGCCGTGCGCGAGGCCACGGGGCTGCCCGGGGACTGGCGCGTGATGAGCGTGATCGCGCTCGGCCACCCGGCCACACCCGAAACAGCGCCCGAGCCGTTCCGCGACATGGAAACCGCGCCGCGCTCGCGCAAGCCCGTCGAGGAGATCGCCCATGCCGGCCGCTGGGGCAAGCCTTGGCGGCCGCCAGCGGCCTGCGGCTGGGAAGCGCGCTACCGGGAAACAGCCGCCGAGCAGTTGCCGTGGTTCCACGAGGGGCTGGATGCGGACATCGCACGCGCGCTGGACGATCTGGGCCTTGCAACCGGCAGGCTGCTGGATCTCGGCTGCGGGCCGGGCACGCAGGCGGTGGCACTGGCCGGACGCGGCTTTACGGTGACGGCCAGCGACATCTCCGAGACGGCCGTGGCTTCCGCCCGCGCCCGCGCCGAGAAGGCCGGCGCGAACGTGCGCTTCGTCGTGGACGACGTGCTGGACAGCGGGCTCGACGAACCGTTCGACATCATCGTCGACCGCGGCGTGTTCCACTGCTTCGCCGAACCCGAGGCGCAGGCCGCCTACCTGGCCACGATCCGGCGGCTGCTGGCGCCGGGAAGTTATCTGCTGCTCAAGTGCTTCCACAAGGATGAGACCAGCGAGATGGGGCCGCCGGGCCGTTACGACGCGGACGACATCCGCCGCCTGTTCGCCGACGGTTTCATCTTGGTGACCGCGCGCGACAGCCAGTTTGCCGGGCCGCAGAACGACACGCCGCTCAAGGCCCTGTTCTGCATCCTGCAACGAAGCCCCGATTGATATGCACGAGGGATGACGATGACTGACCTTTTCACGCCGATTCAACTGGGCCCACTGGAACTTCCCAATCGTATGGTAATGGCGCCGATGACGCGCAACCGCTGCCCGGACACCGTGCCCACCGATCTTACCGCCGAGTACTACCGCCAGCGCGCCACGGCCGGGCTCATCATCACCGAGGGCGCACAGGTGTCCGAGCAGGGCATCGGCTACCCGGCCACGCCGGGCATCCACACGCCGGAACAGGTCGAGGGCTGGCGAAAGGTGACCGATGCCGTGCATGCAGCCGGCGGGCGCATCTTCGTGCAGCTATGGCACTGCGGCCGCATCTCGCACCCGGACTTCCATGCCGGTGAGCCGCCAGTGGCCCCGAGCGCGATCAAACCGGCAGGCCAGGCGTTCACGTATGAGGGGCCAAAGGGTTTCGTGACCCCGCGCGCACTGGAGACGGACGAGATCCCCGGCATCGTGGATCAATACCGCCATGCGGCGGCCTGCGCGATGGAGGCAGGCTTCGACGGCGTCGAGATCCATGCGGCCAACGGCTACCTGATCGACCAGTTCCTGCGCGACCGCCCGAACCACCGCACCGATACCTACGGCGGCAGCATCGAGAACCGCATCCGCTTCCTCGCCGAGGTGGCTGAGGCCGTCTGTGCCGAGATTGGCGCGGACCGGGTCGGCGTGCGCATCTCGCCGGTGAACCGCTTCAACGACATCGAGGATTCCAATCCCCAGGCACTGTTCAACCGCGTGGCCGAAAGGCTGGGCGAGATCGGCGTGGTGTACCTGCATGTAGTCGAGGTCTCGATGGCCGGCGAGCCGGATGCGAGCGTGGATTTCACCAAGCTCCGCCGCCGCTTTCCAGGCGCCTACATGGCCAACGGCGGCTACACGAAGGCGCGTGCCAATGCGACCATCGCCGAGGGGCGCGCGGACCTGGTCAGCTTCGGCGTGCCGTTTCTCTCCAACCCGGACCTCGTGCGCCGCCTCGAGCTCGATGCGCCACTCAACGAGCCGAACCCGGACACCTTCTACGGGGGCGGCGCCGAAGGCTACACGGACTACCCAACGCTGGAGGAAGTGGCATGAACGACATTCACATCGAACGCGAACCCAGCCGTGAGCGGCTGGCCGAACTCGGCGTCGAGGACTGGCCGATCTGGAGTTGCGAGGTTTCGACCTTTCCGTGGACCTACGAGGAGCGAGAAACCTGCTACATCCTCGAAGGCCGCGTGACCGTGACGCCCGAGGGCGGCGAGCCCGTGACCATCGGCGCGGGTGACCTGGTGACGTTCCCCGCCGGGCTTTCCTGCACTTGGGACGTGCACGAGCCAATCCGCAAGCACTACTGCTTCGGGTGACGCCGTGGGCATGATGATCGATGGCCGCTGGGTGGCGGATGACGGGGCTTGGGCTGACAGCGACGGGCGCTTCCGCCGCGCCGAAACCGCGTTCCATGACCGCATCGGGGAGGTGGATTTCCCGGCCGAGGCCGGACGCTACCACCTCTACGTATGCCTTGCCTGCCCCTGGGCGCACCGCACACTCATCATGCGCCGGCTCAAGGGGCTGGAGGAGATCATCCCCGTGCATGTCGTGCATCCGCACATGCGCGAGCACGGCTGGGAATTCAGGCCCGAGCCGGAGCCGCTGTACGGCTTTCGCCATCTGCACGAGCTTTATGCGAAGGCCGATGCGCGCTACACCGGCCGCGTGTCCGTGCCCATGCTGTGGGATAGCCAGGCGGAGACCATCGTCTGCAACGAGTCGGCCGAGATCATTCGCATGTTCAACGCCGCCTTCGATGACATCACCGGCAACCGCGAGGACTTCTACCCCGCGCCCCTGCGGGACGAAATCGACGAGGTCAACGCCTTTGTCTATGAGCACGTGAACAACGGCGTCTATAAGTGCGGCTTCGCCACGGCGCAGGATGCCTACGAGGAGGCGTTTGATGCGCTGTTCGCCGCGCTCGATGCGCTGGAGAAGCGGCTGGAGGGCCGCGAATATCTGGTCGGCGACCGACTGACCGAGGCCGATGTCCGGCTCTTTCCCACGCTGGTGCGCTTCGATGCGGTGTATTACGCGCTGTTCAAGTGCAACCGCGACCGCATCTGCGACATGCCAAACCTCTGGCGCTACCTGAAGCGGCTGTACGCGATGCCAGCCTTCCGCGACACGACCGATCTTGCGCAGATCAAGCAGCACTACTATGCCTCGCTCACCCGGCTCAACCCGACCGGCATCGTGCCCAAGGGGCCAACTATGGATTTGACATGAGCGGCCTATTCGAAAATCATTATTGGATGGTACGAGAACTTGAATGATGCATACTCTATATATCATCCACGACAGATCAAAAACCAAGGTCGGCATCACAAGCCGCGACCTATCAAAGCGACTCAAGGAATATAACACTCACAATGCCCACTGGGAGCTTGTCGAATCGTTCAATGTGGATGCCAAAACAGCAAAACACATCGAATCCACAGTGAAGCATTTCTACAAAGCTCGAAAGTCCTCTGGCGGTGGAGATGAATGGTTTGACATTCCGCCGGATGAAATCGCCGCGTTAATCAGAAACTTGTTAGCAACAAACAACCATGCCCCAAGTTCAGGGACTCCTATTCTTCATGAGATTCGACCCAACTCCGCCGTTCAAGATGCTCAATCGGCTTTGCGCACGATTCTTCATGTTTTGCATGGCAGCACATCAGTGCAAGAAAATAGCCAGAAACCAACAAAAGATGAGCTGGCAACACTTCGGGAAAAGAAACAATCCCTTCAAAACAAAATCCGAGAAGGCTTTTCAAAAGCCTTTGCGCTCGGCCTGCATCGAGACATGTTGGACAACTATCGGATTGCCGGAATAAGCATTTGCCCTCCAAACCTTAAACATGTAAGCAACCCATCTTTGGATGCTGTCCGGGAAGCTATATGGAGAGGCCAAGGACGGATTGAGCCGCCATATTTTGATCACGCAGACCTCTTTTACCACTTAGCCCCATTATCAACAGGGGCAAACTATGCATTCTGTTCCGCCATAACCTTTCAGCCATATGTCGAGATCGATTCTGATCGCTGGATGTGCATGCGCACAGAAATCAGCTCATATGCAGAAGATGTTGGGTGGATAGCTACCGAACATCCCGAATGGAGCTGGTATTTTCCTGAGAAAACAACCCTATTCTTATTGCAGCCAAAAACACCTGCCAGAGAAACAGCACGACAATTCAACAGTTCATTCAAGAGGTTTGTAATTGAACACGCGAAAAAATATCAATTAAAGAAAATACCCCGAATTGAAGATGTTCTACAACAAATCATCTATGACGACTGCTTCCCGCTGGATGTTGAAAGTTTCGACCAATTAAATGGTGCATACTTATACAAATTTCGACAAATGAGACTGGATGATGAGGAACCAGAAGATAAAGAACTGATTGAAGTGTATGAACTGCTTTTTGATGAATGGCTGAAAAACGGAGGCAGCCATTGAGCCGCATTCACCGCTACGAGGGCAAGGACGTGGTTGTCGAGTTCGAGCTCGCGCGCTGCATCCACACCGGCGACTGCACCCGGGCGCTGCCCGAGGTGTTCGACACCCAGCGCCGCGGCCGCTGGGTGCGCCCGGACGGCGCCTCCAGGGACGACGTCGTCCGCGTCTGCGACGCCTGCCCCACCGGCGCGCTGCGCGCGCGCGACCCGGACACCGGGGCGCTGCTCCACCCGGATCTTGCGCGAAACATGGTTCGCATCGTCCGCGACGGCCCCCTCTACGTGCGCGGGACCATGAGCGTGAACGGGCAGGAAGAACCTGCCTTCGCCGCCGCCTTCTGCCGCTGCGGCCGCTCGCGCAACATGCCATATTGCGACGAATCGCACCGCGACGGATTCAGCGACAACGGCCATGTGATCCTCGCCGGCCACTTCGAGCGGCTGGATGCGCCGGCCAAGGGCGCGCTGGACGTGCGCTACCGGCCGGGCGGCTCGCTGAAGCTGGCCGGCCCGTTCGAACTGATGGACGGCGATGGCCGCTCGTCCGGCTGGTTTGCGCGGGCCTCCTTCTGCCGCTGCGGCGAAAGCCAGTTCAAGCCCTTTTGCGACAACACCCACCGGAAGACCGGCTTCGATGCGTGACTTGCCCGGCGCGGGTTCCCCCCGATAGCATCGGCAATCATGGCCTTGCCGGCCAACGGACAACCTTTCACCCAAGCGTTCACGGAGGTGATGCATGCCCATCTATGAATACCGCTGCGCATCCTGCGGCCACGAGTTCGAAACGCTGGTGCTGCGCAAGGACGAGGTCGTGGCCTGCCCGCGTTGCGAGAGTGATAAGCTGGACAAGCTGATGTCCGCCCACGCGGTGGGCGCGGCCAGCTCCGATGCGCCCTGC
Organism: Mariprofundaceae bacterium; assembly: GCA_027035825.1. GTDB lineage: Bacteria > Pseudomonadota > Zetaproteobacteria > Mariprofundales > Mariprofundaceae > JALVTX01. The sequence continues at coordinate 5,962 of JALVTX010000027.1, read as the reverse complement.
GGCGATGCCTGCGCGCCCGCGCCCGCATGCGGCGCCGGGGCCTGCCCGGCCTGCCAGTGAGCCGCCGGCGCGAATCGCTGTTCGACGCCGTGGGCGGCAAGCCCACGCTGGATCGGGTTCACAAGCGATTCTATGACAAGGTGTATGCCCACCCCTGGCTGGGCCGCTTCTTCGCCGGCCACAGCCAGGAAGCCATCGAGTTCCGCCAGACGCAGTTCATGGGCCAGAAGATGGGCGGCCCCATGCGCTATGCCGGCCACGCGCTGGAGCTGGCGCATCGGCGGATGTTCATTCCCCGCAAGCTGCTGCTCGTGCGCCAGGCTTTGCTGCGCGAGGCTCTGGAGGAGGAAAGGCTGGCGCCCGAGCTGATCGAGCGCTGGCTCAGGATTGACCGGGCCTTCTGGAAACAGGTGGAAAACGACTCGCTCGAATCCTTCCGCCGCATTGACCAGAAATACGAGCAACCGCTGATCGTTCCGGAACCCGAAAATACATGCGAAGGGAGGCAGCCATGACCCACGAATACACGGCCGTCATCAAGCGCGACGGTGATTGGTGGATTGGCTGGATTGAGGAAATCCCCGGCGTCAACTGCCAGGAAACAAGCCGCGAAGAACTGGAGCAGAGCCTGCGAGAAGCCTTGAAGGAAGCGCTGGACATGAACCGTCAGGACGCCCTGCAAGCCGCTGGCGCTGGCTATGAGGAGACCCGCATCGTGCTGGCGGCATGAAACGCCGGGACCTGCTGCGCCATCTCCGCAAACAGGGTTGCGAGCCCGTTCGAGAAGGTGGTCGCCATTCGTGGTGGCGCAACCCCGCCCTGAACCTTCGCTCGGCCATTCCCCGACACAATGAAATCAGCGACGTCCTGGCCAACAAGATTTGCAAGGACCTCGGCGTAAAGTCCATCAAATGAGCATGCAATACCGCCAGCTGGGCCGCACCGACATCCAGGTCAGCCTCATCGGGCTGGGCACGATGACCTGGGGCGAGCAGAACACGGAACAGGACGCGTTCCGCCAGATGGACTACGCGCTGGATGCAGACGTCAACCTGTTCGACACGGCCGAGCTCTATGCCATCCCGCCGCGCGCCGAGACGTATGGCGCGACCGAAACCATCATCGGCCGCTGGCTGAAGCAGAGCGGCAAGCGCGACCGCATCGTGCTGGCGAGCAAGGTCTGCGGCCCGACGGGCTGGTGCCCCCACATCCGGGGCGGCCGCGCCAGGCTGAACGCGCGCGACATCATCGCCGCCTGCGAGGCTTCGCTCAATCGCCTGCAAACGGACTGGCTCGACCTCTACCAGACCCACTGGCCGGAACGCCAGACCAACTTCTTCGGCAAGCTGGGCTTCACTCCCGGGGACGACGCCGACGCCACGCCCATCGAGGAAACCCTGGAGGCGCTCGACCGGCTGGTGCGGGCCGGCAAGGTGCGCCACGTGGGCGTCTCCAATGAAACGCCCTGGGGCGTGATGCGCCACCTGCACGCAGCCGAAACCCGGAACCTGCCGCGCATCGTCTCCATCCAGAATCCCTACAACCTGCTCAATCGCAGCTTCGAGGTGGGGCTGGCGGAAATCGCCTGGCGCGAGGACGTGGGCCTGCTGGCCTATTCGCCGCTGGCCTTTGGCACGCTCTCGGGCAAATACCTGGGCGGCGCGCGGCCCGAAGGGGCGAGGCTCACGCGCTTTCCCCATTACACACGCTACAGCAGCGAGGAAGCGCGGGCGGCGACCGCCGACTACGTGCGCCTGGCCCGGGAACACGGCCTGGACCCGGCGCAGATGGCGCTGGCCTTCGTCGCCTCGCGCCCGTTCGTGACCTCGGTGCTGATCGGCGCCACCACGATGACGCAACTGGAAACCGACATCGCCAGCCTCGACGTGCATCTCTCCGACGAGGTGCTGGAGGGCATCGAGGCCATTCACCGCCGCCATCCCAACCCGGCTCCCTGATGCGCGACCCTCATGGTGCGCGGCATTTTCCGCTATAGTTGAATTCATGAACGATCTCCGCCCGCTGCGCCGGCAGCTCATCGAGCTGCTGGATCAGGCCCGCAGGCAACAGCGCCTGCCCGCGCCCGCACCGAGGCTGGCCGCCGCCCTGGTGCATGACTTCACCCGCCTGCTGGCCGAGCCGGAACGCACGCGCACGGCCATGCGCTGGCGGCTGGTCAGCCGCGAGCACCTCCATCGTCACGTCATCACCATTCGCTGTCCCGATCAGGCCTTCTACCTGGACGCCATCAAGGGCTATTTCGTCCGCCAGGGCATCCAGCCGCTGGAACAGCAGACCATGGTGCTCCATCTCAAGTGCGACGCCGCGGGCTGCATCACCCGCCTCGCGCCGCCGGAGGGCGGCGAAACCGGCCACTTCATGTTCATCGCGGTGCACGTCTCGGCCACGCTGGCGCCGGACGGCGCGCGCATCGCCCGCGATCTGGACGCCGTGCTGCGCGCCGTGGACGCCTCGGTGCGCGACTTCCCGGCCATGCTTGCGCAGCTCCGGCAGGCCGCCAAGGCCATCGAGGCAAGCAACGCCGAAGCCGCCGAGCTGTTGCGCTGGATGATCGCGGATCGCTACCTCTTCTTCGGCCTGCGCGTGGCAAGCCTGGCGCCCGAAGACGGAGAACGGCGGCTGGGACTGTTCCGCAACCGGCGCGTGCTAAAGCGGGTGGCCCGGGGGCTCGCGGACGATCTCGCCGCCCTGCCCCCGCGCGACGAGCCGGGCCTGGAATGGCTGCACCTGCCGGCCTCGCAGCACTATCTCTACAGCGCCGCGGCGCTGGAGGTGGTGCGCATCGTCTGGACATCGGGCAAGTCATCGGGCAAACAGGTGCGAGAGGCCATCCTGCTCGGCCATTTCTCGCGCAGCGCCCGCTACGCGAATGCCAGCGCGGCGCCCGTGCTGCGCGAGCGCTGGGGGCGGCTCTTGGAGACGCCGATGCTCCGGCATTCGGCCTTCTACCGGCGGGAAATCCGCACCATCTTCGACCGCCTGCCCAAGCCGCTGCTCCTGGCCACGCCCATCCAGGACTGGATGCGCCCGCTCAAGCAGATGGCCGACCTCACCGGGCCCTTGCAGACCGGAACCGCCATCTTCACCCCCGCGCCCGGCATCATGCGCGTGGTGCTGGCCAGCATTCCCGCCGATCGCTTCGGGCCCAACGTGGCGCGGCAGATCACGGCGCGCCTGCGCGAGCACGGCATGGAGGCGCAAGGGCGCGACTCCATCGGCATCGGCAACCGGCGGCTGCTCATCATCCCCTGCCTCTGCGAACAGGAGCCCGACGCGCGCGCCATCGCCCGCGCGGTGCAGGAGTCGGTCATCTTCTGGAAGGATCGCGCCAAGGCGCAGGTGCTGGCGCGGGCGCGCCGGCTGGACGTGCCGGACATGCTGGCGCGGCTGGAGCGCCTGCCGCCAATCTACCAGGAACTGTTCCCCCCGGAGCAGTTCATCACCGACATGCGGGCGCTGGACTGGGTGCGCGAACATCGCCGCACCCGCGTCCACGTCCGCAAGGCCGCCGACGGCGTGGAAATTCACATCTTCACGGCCCGCCCCCAGCCGCTGGGCAACCTCGTGGCCACCATCCAGAACTTCGGCCTCACCGCGATGAGCGAGGCCGTGGTGCGCTTCGACGAGGAAGATGAAACGCTCTACCTGAGCAGCCTCCAGTGCGCCCACGACGCGCCCATCACGCCCGAGGACATCGGCCGCCTGTCGCTGGCGCTCGACCACGTGCTCAACGACGAGGCCGACGACGAACCGGTCAACGAACTGACGCTCACGGCCGCGCTCGACATCTCGCAGGTCGCCGTCATCATCACGCTGCGCAATCACCTGGTGCAGCTGATGCCCGACGCCGCGCCGCTGATGCTCACGCGCATGCTGCGGGCGCACCCGCGCGCCGCCGCCTGCCTCTACCGCATGTTCGAGGCCCGCCACCGCCCGGCCATGCCGGCGTCCTACGAGGCGCAGGCCAGGCTGGACTTCGACAAGGCCATGGAGCAGGTCACCAGCCTCACCCACGACCGCTGGTTCCGCGCCCTGGCCGAGCTGGTGGAGGCCGGGCTGCGCACCAACGCCTTCGCCCGCGAGGCCGGCGAGCCGGTGGCCATCAAGATTGACCCCGCGCGCCTCGGCTATGCGCCCCATCCTGTTCCGTGGCGCGAAATCTTCGTGCACGGCGTGCACGTGGAAGGCGTGCATCTGCGCGCCGGCCCCGTGGCTCGGGGCGGCTTGCGTTATTCCGACCGGCCGGCGGACTTCCGCACCGAGGTGCTGGAACTGATGGCCACGCAGGTCGTCAAGAACGGCCAGATCGTGCCCACCGGCGCCAAGGGCGGCTTCGTGACGCGCGGCGGCGCGGGCGAGGAGTTCGTCCGCGAGCAGTACCGCATCTTCGTGCGCGCGCTCCTGCGCCTCACCGACAACCTGGTGCACGGCGAGGCCGAGCCGCCGCCGGGCATTCGCATCCACCCGGACGACATGGCCGATCCCTACCTCGTGGTCGCCGCCGACAAGGGCACGGCCCGCTTCTCGGACATCGCCAACGAGGAAGCGCGGCTGGCCGGTTTCTGGCTCGACGACGCCTTCGCCAGCGGCGGTCGTCACGGCTACGACCACAAGGCCATCGGCATCACCGCGCGCGGCGCCTGGGTCTGCGCCGCCGAGCATTTCCGCACCCTGGGCGTGAACGCCTGGCGCGATGCCATCACCGTGGCCGGCATCGGCGACATGAGCGGCGACGTGTTCGGCAACGGCATGCTCCTGAACCCGAACCTCAGGCTCGTCGCCGCCTTCAACCATCGCCACATCTTTCTCGACCCCGACCCGGATCCCGAGCGCGCCTTCGCCGAACGAAAGCGCCTGTTCGAGGCGCGGCAGGGGTGGGATGGGTATGACGAGGCCCTCATCAGCGACGGCGGCGGCGTCTTCGAGCGGACGGCCAAGCGCATCCCGCTGGCTGATCCCGTGCGCCGGGCGCTGGGCGTGGAGGAAACCGCGCTCTCGGGCGAGGCGCTGATCCGCGCCATCCTCACCGCGCCCGTGGACATGCTCTACAACGGCGGCATCGGCACCTACGTTCGCGCCACCAGCGAGACCGACGCCGAGGTGCGCGACCCGGCCAACAACGCCGTGCGCGTCACCGCCCGCGAATTGCGCTGCAAGGTGGTCTGCGAAGGCGGCAACCTGGGTTTCACGCAGGCCGCTCGCCTGGAATACGCCGCCCACGGCGGCCTCATCAACACCGACTCCATCGACAACTCGGCCGGCGTGGACATGTCCGACCACGAAGTGAACCTGAAGATCCTGTGCTCGGACGTTACCGGCATTTCGCTGCCCGCAGGCCGGCGCAACCGCCTGCTGAAGTCCCTGACCGAGGCCGTCACCGGGCAATGCCTGCGGGACAACCTGCACCAGTCCCGGGCGCTGTCGCTGGCCGAGCGCGAGGCCGCCGCCTACCCGCCGCGCATGCAGCGGCTGCGCGACGCGCTGATGGAGGAAGGGCGGCTGGACGAAACCACCGACCCGGGCATGCGCGACGACGCGACGCTGGCCCTGCGCCCGCAGCTGGCGGTGCTGCTGGGGCATGAAAAGAACCGCATCCACGAGCAGCTGTCGGCCTGCTGTTTCGAGCAGCAGACGGGCTTTCGCGAGACGCTGCTCGAGCAATACTTCCCCGAGGCCATTCGCCGGCGCTTCCGCGGGGCCATCCCCCGTCACCCGCTGGCGGCCGACATCATCCACACCATGGCCGCCAACCACGCGCTGAACCACCTGGGCCTGGGTTCCGTGCATCACCTGGAAACCCTGCTCGATCACCCAACCGGCGAGATCGTCCAGGGCCTGATGGCGGCGGAATTCATGCTGGATGGCGCCGCCCTGCGCGAAGCCATCTGGGCGCAGGTGGACGACGTGGACATCGCCTGCGCCATGCAGCGCGAACTCCAGG
>JALVTX010000026.1 GCA_027035825.1 Mariprofundaceae bacterium | reverse complement strand
AACGCGGCCTATGGCGGGTTGTTCAGAGATGCCTTAGCCCTTGGGAAGGAACGGCATCGGGTTCAGCGCCTTGCCGTAGCGGTGCACCTCGAAATGCAGGTGCGGGCCGGTGGAGCGCCCGCGTGAGCCGATGCGGCCGATCATCTGGCCGTCCTTCACCTCGTCGCCCACCTTGACCGCCAGGCTGGACATGTGGCCATAGCGGGTCACGTAGCCGTAGCCGTGGTCGATGTCGATCATGTAGCCGAAGCCTTTCATCTTGCCGGCGAAGGTGACGATGCCATGGCTGGCGGCCAGCACTGGCGCGCCGTAACGGTTGGCGATGTCCACGCCGCGATGCATCTCGCGCCCGCCATTGAAGGGATCAATGCGCGGGCCATAGCGGGAACTGATCCATCCCCCCTCGGTGGGCCAGGCGTGCGGGCGCGCGGCCTGCACCGAGCGCTGCTGCTCCAGCAGGTAGTCGATGGCGGAAAGCTGGGCATCCATGCGCGTCAGCTGCGCATCCAGCTGTTCGATCGAGTCGGCGATGCCCGCGGCCGGAACCGGGATGGCCGGCTGTCTTGGGCCGCCGATGGCGGGCGCCAGCCCGAAGTTGAACTCGGCGGGATCCAGCGAGGCGGTTTCCACCAGCTGCGAGCCGAGCGCATCCAACCGCGCCAGCCGCGCCTGCATGGCGCCGATGTCGCGGGCATAGACCGCGAGTTGCTTGCGGCTGGCCTCCAGCCGGGCTCGAAGCGCGCGAACGCGCGCCTGCTCGCGCGCCTGCGCCATGGCCAGTTGCGCCTGCAGGGAAGCGATGCGCTCGCCCGTGCGGGCCTTGTGCCACAGTGTCCAGCCGCCCCAGATTCCGGCGCCCACCAGCGCAAGCAGCGCAAGCCCGGCGCACCCCAATGCGCGGGGCGTCACGCGCCAGGCGCGCATCCGCCCCTGTTCGGGCACCAGCATCAGCGAAAACGGTTTCCAATGTGGTTTCAAAGGGCGAAAACCTCCCATCTCATAGTGCATTCCTACTGTATCGGCCAAAAGGGTGTCAAGCTTAGAGGTGAGGAATGTCACCAACATTGACCTGCGTCACATTCGTTTTCAGGGTTCCGGCATGGTTGAATCCCGTCCCCTGGAAATCTCCCGTCACGCCATCCAGGCCATGCTCGGCGACGCCATCCGCCGGGGCGCGCTGGCGCACGGCGTGCTGATGGGCGGTGAAGGGGTGTTGAATGCGGCCGTGCCGCTGGATGATGCGGGCGCGCCGCCACGAGGCGCACAGGCGGTTTATGTTGGTGCCGAGGGGGATGAGGGCGCGCGGGCGTTGCGCCAGCGGGCGTGCGGCGAGGCTCCGGAACTGGCGGGGCTGCCGCTGGTGGTCATCCGGCTGGGCGAGGCCGGGCGGTTGGAGGCAGCGTTGCTGGACGGAGGTGGTCGCGAGTTGCCGCTGGTATTGCGGGAGGATGGCACGGCGGCACATGCGGACAGGGATGCGCGGATGGGGAACGGGACTATGCCCCATGCGGAATAAGGAATAGGGTTCGCTCCCATGCGGATCGTGCACGTGGGCCTCAATCACAAGACAGCGCCGGTGGAGCTGCGCGAGCGCGCGGCAGTGCCCGAGGCCGAGATCGCGCCGCTGTTGAAGCGGATGCTGGAGGCGCCGCCGGTGCGCGAGGCGGCGCTGCTTTCCACCTGCAATCGCGTCGAGTTCACGCTGGTCACGCACGATCCGGACGCCGCCATCGCGCTGGTGCACGATTGGTTCGCCGAGGTCTCGGAACTGCCGCTGGAGGCCGTGGCCGAGCACCTGTATTCGCACGCATCGGAGAATGCGGTGCGGCATCTGTTCGCCGTGGCCACGGGGCTGGATTCGCTGGTGCTGGGCGAGCCGCAGATCCTGGGCCAGGTCAAGTCCGCCTATGACCGGGCGCTGGCCGCCGGCACGGCCGGCCACGTGCTGCACCGGCTGTTCCAGGCCACGTTCGCCGCCGCCAAGCGCGCCCGCACCGAGACGGACATCGGCCGGCAGGCGGTGAACATCAGTTCCTGCGCGGTCGAACTGGCGCGGCGCATCTTCGGCGACCTGACGGGCAAGCGCGTGATGCTGGTCGGCGCCGGCGAGATGGCGGAACTGGCGGCCCGGCATCTGAAGGGCAACGGCGTGGGCGATATCCTCGTGGCCAACCGGACGCTGGAGCGGGCGCGGCGGCTGGCGGCCGAGTTCGACGGTCATGCGCTGACGCTGGACCAGCTGGATGAATACCTGGATGCGGCGGACATCGTGATTTCCAGCACCGCGGCCAGCACCTACGTGCTGCTGCCCGATCAGGTGGCCGGCGCGATGGAGAAGCGCGGGCAACGCCCGATGTTCCTCGTGGACATCGCCGTGCCGCGCGACATCGACCCGCGCATTGACGAGATGGACGGCGTCTATCTCTACGACGTGGATGATCTCCAGCAGGTGGTGCAGGGCAACCTGGAACACCGAGAGCGGGCGGCCGCCGAGGCGCGGGCGCTGCTGGAGGAGGACGTTGCCGAGTTTCTGGCCTGGCTGAAGTCGCTGGAGTCGGTGCCGCTGATCCGCCAGATCCAGGAAAAGATGGAGCAGTTGCGCCGCGAGGAACTGGCCAAGGCGCGCTACCTGAACCAGCTGGACGAGACGCAGCGCGAGGCGGTGGAGCGGTTCAGCCGCGCGCTGATGAAGCGTTTCATGCATCCCACGCTGAAGGCCTTGAAGAAATTGCCCGAGGACATGGAAGGCGATTTGTTCATGGGCGCGGCGCAGGTGCTGTTCGATCTGGACGAGACGGCGTCCCGCCGCTCGCTGGAGTCCAATGAACGAAAGACTTGACGAGATTCTTCGTCGCAAACAGGAACTGACCGCTCGCCTGGCCGATCCCGAGCTGGCCGGGGATGCCAACCGGTTCGCAAAGCTGTCGCGGGAATACGCCGAGCTTGAACCGGTGGCCGAGGTCGCCGAACGATTGAAGGACGTGCGGCGGCAGATCGCGGAGTGCCGCGAGATGCTTGAGGACGAGGGAGCCGACGCCGAGTTGCGCCAGATGGCCGCGGATGACATCCGGCAGCTGGAGGCGGAGGAGAAGGCCTTGCGCGAGCGCTTGCGGCTCTTGCTCCTGCCCAGGGACCCGAACGATGCCCGCAACGTGATTCTGGAGATTCGCGCCGGCACGGGCGGCGACGAGGCGGCGCTGTTCGCGGCCGACCTGTTCCGGATGTATAGCCGTTACGCCGAAAGCAAGGGCTGGCGGGTGGAGGTGCTCTCGGCCAACGAGACCGGCATCGGCGGCTACAAGGAGATCGTGGCGCAGATTTCGGGCGCCGGCGCCTATTCCCGCTTCAAGTTCGAGTCCGGCGTGCATCGCGTGCAGCGGGTGCCGGAAACCGAGGCCGGCGGCCGCATCCACACCAGCGCCTGCACCGTGGCGGTGCTGCCGGAGGCCGAGGAAGTGGACGTGGACATCCGCCCGGAGGACTTGCGCATCGACGTCTTCCGCTCCTCCGGCCCCGGCGGGCAGAGCGTGAACACCACCGATTCGGCCGTGCGCATCACCCATCTGCCCACCGGCATCGTCGTCACCTGCCAGGACGAGAAGAGCCAGCACAAGAACAAGGCCAAGGCCATGAAGGTGCTGGCCGCGCGGCTGTACGACGCCGCCCGGCAAGCCGCGCACGACGAGCGCGCCGAGGCGCGCCGCGGCATGGTGGGCAGCGGCGACCGCTCGGAGCGCATCCGCACCTACAACTTCCCGCAGGGCCGGGTCACCGACCACCGCATCAATCTCACCCTCTACAAGCTGGAGCAGATATTGAACGGCGACATGGACGAGCTGGTGGACGCGCTCATCGCCCACCACCAGGCGGAGCTGCTGGCCCAAGGCGAGGCGTGACCATCGGCGAGGCGCTGCGGCTGGCGGCGGCCCGGCTGCGCGCTGCGGGCTGCGATGCGCCGATGCTGGAGGCGCAGGCGATGATGGCCAGGCTTGCGGATCGCTCGCGGGCCTGGCTGATGGCGCACGACGATGCGCCGTTGCCGGAAGACATTGCCAGACGCTGGGATGCGTGGGTGAAGCGCCGCGCGGCGCGCGAGCCGCTGGCCTACATCCTGGGCGAGAAGGAGTTCTGGTCGCGTCCGTTTGCGGTGACGAAGGACGTGCTCGTGCCCCGGCCGGAGACGGAGCATCTGATCGAGGCCGTGCTGGAGGCGTTTCCGGACCAGGACGGGGCCTGGAATTTCTGTGACATTGGCACGGGCAGCGGCTGCATCGCGGTGACGCTGGCTTGCGAATATCCCGAGGCTTGCGTGACGGCCACGGACGTATCCGATGCGGCGCTGGAGGTGGCCCGGCGCAATGCGCGGCGGCATGGCGTGGACGGGCGGGTGGCGTTCCGCCAGGGCGACATGCTGGCGGCGCTGGATGCCTCGGACGGGCCGTTCGACGCCATCGTTTCCAATCCGCCCTACGTGGCCGCGGACGAGATGGCGGCGCTGGCGCCGGAGCTGGCCCATGAGCCCGTGGCGGCGTTGACCGACGGCGCGGATGGGTTGAGCTTTCTGCGCATGTTGGTGGACGAGGCGGCGCACTGGCTGCGCCCCGGCGGCGCGCTGGTGGTGGAAACCGGCCTGTGCGGCCTGCCCGGGAACGGTTCCGGACTGTGCTTGGAACGCGAAATCCGCGATCTTGCCGGCCGGTTGCGGGCCGGGGTGTACCGGCTCGTCGGATCGGGGCCAGCCGCGTGAGGCCGCATCTGGCGCTGATTGACGGGCCGAACTATGTGTTCCGCGCCTTTCATGCCATTCGCCACCTGAGCAACTCGAAGGGCGAGCCGACCAACGCCATCTACGGCTATGTGCAGATGCTGCGCAGCGTGCTCAAGGAGCTGCGTCCCACGCACGTGGCCGTGGCCTTCGACCCGCCGGACGGCACGTTCCGCAACGAGCTCTACGCCGACTACAAGGCGCACCGGCCGCCCATGCCGGAGGAGCTGGCGGCGCAGTGGCCGCTGGTGTTCGAGATTACCCGGGCCTTCCGGCTGCCGCTGATCCAGCCCGAGAACCACGAGGCCGACGACGTGATCGCCACGCTGGCGCGACGCGCCGAAGCGCGCGGCTGGGACGTGACCATCGTGTCCACCGACAAGGACTTGATGCAGCTGGTCAGCCCGCGCGTGACGATGCTGGACACGATGAAGGGCGTCCGCTTCGATGCCGAGGCCGTGCGGGAGCGCTGGGGCGTGCCGCCGGAGCGGGTGCGCGATTTGCTGGCCCTGACCGGCGATGCGTCCGACAACATCCCGGGCGTGCCGGGTATCGGGCCCAAGACGGCGGCGGCCCTCATCGCGCAATGGGGAGGGCTGGAGAACGTGCTCGCGCACGCGGACGAGATTCCGCAGAAGAAACGGCGCGAGAACCTGCTGGCGCACGCGGGGGACGCGCGCCTGTCCTGGCGGCTGGTGACGCTGGACGAGGATGCGCCGGTGGGCGTGGCCCTGGACGATCTGGCGGTGCGCGAGCCCGACCGCGCGCGGCTGGCCGAGCTGTTCGGTCGGCTGGAGTTTCGTCGCCTGCTGGACGAGTTCTCCGACCCGGCCCCGGCGCAAGGGGAGGACGGCGCGGATGACGATGCGGACGGCATCCGCTGGCGGATGGTGACGGACGCGGGGGAACTGGAGGAGGTGGTGGCGCGGCTTCGGGAAGCGGAACTGGCCGCCGTGGACCTGGAAACGACCTCGCTGGCCTGCCATGACGCGGAGATCGTGGGCCTGGCGCTGGCCGTGCGCGAGGACGAGGGCTGGTATGTGCCGGTGGGGCATCGCGAGGCCTCCCCGCAACTCACGCCGGAACAGGCGCTGGCGGCGCTGAAGCCGTGGCTGGAGGACGAGGCGGCGGCCAAGTGTGGTCACAACCTGAAATACGACGAGCAGGTGTTCTGGCGCGCCGACGTGCGCCTGGCAGGCGTGCGCGACGATTCGATGCTGCTGGCCTACGTGGACGAGCCCGGGCAGGCCGCGAACATGGATGCGGTGGCGCTGCGCTACCTGGGCCGGCGGTGCATCGCCTACGCGGATGTGGCCGGCAAGGGGGCGAAGCAGGTGAACTTCGCCGACGTGCCGGTGGAGAAGGCCGCGCCCTACGCCGCCGAGGATGCCTGCGTGGCCTTGCAACTGACGCACGAACTGCGGCGGCGGCTGGACGAGCGGGCGCGTCGCCACGACGAGATCGAGTTGCCGCTGTCGCGCGTGCTGGCGGCGATGGAGTGGGCCGGCGTGCGGCTGGATGCGGCGGGGCTCATGCGGCTCTCGGCCCGTTTCGGCGAGCGCATCGAGGCGCTCACGGCTCGCATTCACGAAGCCGCGGGCGAAGAATTCAACATCCATTCGCCACGCCAGCTGGGGGTGGTGCTGTTCGAGAAGCTGGGGCTGCCCGGCGGCAAGCGCACGAAATCCGGCCAGTGGGCGACCGGACAGGAGGTGCTGGAAAAGCTGGCCGATGTTCACGAGGTTCCGCGCCTGATTCTGGAGGCGCGGCAGCTGGCCAAGCTGAAGTCCACCTACACCGATGCGTTGCCCCGCCTGATTCACCCGCAAACGGGCCGCGTGCACACCTCCTACAACCAGGCGGTGACGACCACCGGGCGGTTGTCGTCATCCGACCCCAATCTCCAGAATATCCCCATCCGCAGTCCCGAGGGACGGGAAATCCGCAAGATGTTCATCGCCGAGGAAGGCTGCACGCTGGTCTCGGCCGACTATTCCCAGATCGAGTTGCGGCTGATGGCGCATTTCTCGGGCGACCCGGCGCTCGTTTCCGCCTTTGCCGCGGGCGAGGACATCCATGCCCACACCGCTGCGCTGGTGAACGGCGTGCCGCTTGCCGAGGTGACGCCGGAGATGCGCCGGCGGGCGAAGATCATCAACTTCGGCATCCTTTACGGCATGAGCGCCTACGGGCTGGCCAGGCAGTTGGGCGTGGATCGCGGCGAGGCGCGCGCCTTCATCGAGGCTTATTTCGCGCAGTATCCGCGCGTGCGCGCCTTCCTGGACGAGACGTTGGCCGCCGCCCGCGAGAAGGGCTTTGTCGAGACGCTTATGGGCCATCGCGTGCCGCTGCCGGACATCGCCGCCCGCAACGGCATGCGCCGGGCCTATGCCGAGCGCACGGCCATCAACGCGCCCTTGCAGGGCTCGGCGGCGGACATCATCAAGGTGGCGATGATCCGCTTGCACGAGCGCCTGCCCGGGGTTTGCGAGGAGGCGCGGCTGATCCTGCAGGTGCATGACGAGCTGGTGGTCGAATGCCCCGAGGCGGCGGCGGATGACGTGGCCCGCCTCATGCGCGAGGAGATGGAATCGGCGGCGCGGCTGTCCGTGCCGCTGGTCGTGGACATCGGCCATGGGCGTGACTGGTTCTCGGCGCATCCGTTGTGATGCGCGTCACGGCGCGCGCCTGACATTTCATGCACAACGAGGCAGATTGCCCCGACCCCAAGCGATTGGAACAAACGAAACCAGAACAAACAACGGGAGCGTGAAGCGAATGCAAGGTGTTCAAGACGGCTGGCAGTGGCTGCAACAGAACTGGATGCTCGTGGCATTGGGCGTGGGCGCGCTGGTCATCGTGGCCCAGACCATCCTGCTCATCCGGCGCAAGCCGCCCGAGGGGCCGGGGCTGCCGGAAGAGGTCTCGGGACGCGAGGTGACGGCGCTGCTGGCGCCGCCGGAGCGGGAATGCTTCAACGCGCTGCACCTGGTGGCGGGCCGGGAGATGCACGTGATGGCCAAGGTGGCCCTGGCGGACATCGCCATCGTCCGCAAGGGCGTGGACAGCAAGCTTCTGGAGAAGGCGCGCCGCCACGGCGAGGACGACGTGGATTTCATCCTCTGCTTCAAGGAGAACCTGAACGTGGCCTGCGCCATCGAGCTCCAGGGCGCGGACGACGGGAGCAAGAAGGTGCGCGCGGCGGACATCCTGGAGCAGGTGGGCGTGCCGGTGTTCCGGCTGCCGCGCAAGACCAGCTATTCCGTGCAGGAACTGCGACCGATCCTGGAGCCATTCCTGCGCGAGAAGCCGCCCACGCCGGACGAGATGGTGGCCACCGTGTCCATGGAAGCCTTCCGGACATGCAAGAAATGCCGCACGCGCATGGTGCTCAAGCGTGCCAAGTCCGGCAAGTTCAAGGGCACGCTGTTCTGGGTGTGCGGGAAATACCCCGAGTGCAAGACCGTGGAGCTGTTCACGCGCTGATGCCGGCGACGGGCGCTATTCCTCCCGCCACTTGATGGAGCAGCCGATGGTCGGGTGCTGCGGCTCCGGCGCGGGCCGGCCCTCCACCATGGCCCGCACGGCCTCGGCCAGCTCCTCGCGCGTGACCTTGCTTTCGTCCTTCCAGTAGTCGTCAATGCGGCCGTGATAGTAGAGGCGGCCCTGCTTGTCGAAGAGGTAGATGTCCGGCGTGCACTGGGCGTCGAACGCGCGCGCCACGTCCTGACTTTCGTCGGCCACGTAGGGGAAGTCGATGCCCCACTCGGCAATCTTCTCCTTCATCGCCGGAATGGAATCCTGCGGGTAGTCCGGGTGGATGTTCGGGTTGATGGCGACGGTGTTCACGCCCTGCTCGCGGAAGGCGCGGGCATGACGAATCAGCCGCGGCCAGACGGCCAGCGCGTAGGGGCAGTGATTGCAGGTGAAGGCCACCAGCAGCCCGTTCTCGCCCATCTGCTCCTTCAGGCGGAAGGGACGGTCCTCCACGTCAGTCAGCGTGACGTCCGGCAACTCCCAGCCGGGCTCGACATGAATGGATGCAACCAGCGCCATGATTCGCTCCTTTGATCGTTCGGTGTTCGGTCGGCGGATGATACCTCCGGCGGAGAAATAAGAAACGGGCGCGGTGTGGCCGCGCCCGTCCGGAGGAGCGAGGAGTCGCTCAGAAACGATAGGTCGCCGAGGCGGAAAAGAGATGCACGTTGCCCGAATAATGGCCGTTTCGCACGGCATCGGTTCCCGTCGAGGCGGTCTGGTCGCGGTTGACGAAATACGCGAACATGTAGGCGGCATCCAGCGTCAAACGTGAATTGACGGCGTATCCCGCGCCAATCGAGAACAGATGGCGATCCCGGTCGGGAATGCCCGGAGAATAATACTGGTCGCTGACGGGCGTGGGATCAAACGTGTAGCCGGCCCGGAGTTGCAGCCTGGGGGTGTAGTTCCATCGCGCGCCTGCGCGAATGGCGATGGTGGCCTTCCAGCGCTCGGGCAGGGTGCGGAAGTTCGTGCCGCCCGTGATGGCGGTGGAAAGCGTGGAGGGCGCATAATGGAAATCCAGGTTGTCGAAGGTGCGCCAGTTCACCCAGTCCACGTCCAGGGAAACCAGCCAGCGTTCATTGGGGGCGTAGGCGATGCCCGCGTTGAGCTGGTCGGGAAAGACCACGCGGGTGCTTACGGCGCCGGACGCGCCCACGGCCCACGATGCGCCAAGCAGCGCCAGCGCCGGACCGCCGACGGCCGTGCCGTTGTTGATGTCCACGCGCACCCGGCTGCGGTATGAGAGGCCCAGGCGGAGGCGGTCATCGCGGTAGAGCAGGGCGAGGTTCCCTCCCCATCCATCCCCCTTGCCGCTCATGCGCTGCACGGCGTTGTCCAGACGCACCTTCAGCACGCGGAAATAGTCCGCGCCGGCCGCGATGGCCAGATGTTCGTTGATTTTCCATGACACATTCGGGTTCAGGCTCACCATCCTGATTTGGGAGAAGGTGTTGGAAATGGCGAACGGGCCGTTTTCGGGCCAGTCGGTTTCCAGGCCGAACGGCGAGTTCACTCCGATGCCCGCCGCAAGGGGCTTGTCGGCGAAGGCGTGGCTGAGGTAGAGGTGGGGGACGAAAAGGGTCTTGCTCTTGGTCGTGGCGCTGGATGGGTGGGCCGGGTTCAACGCATTGGTGGAAAACTTCATGCCAGGCACGAGAACCAGATCGCCGCCGGCGGTGACGCGCGTGCCGTCGAGAAAGGCCGCGCCGGCCGGGTTGTACCATTGCGCCGAGGGATCGTCGGCGACGGCGGTGAAGGCATTGGCCATGCCCATGGCCGGAACGCCCATTTCGCCAATCTGGAATCCGCCGGCTTGCGCCTGGCCTGGCAGACAGGCGACCGCCGCGAGCATGATGAGACCGGGAATTCGCGCGTTGATTCTCATGGTTCCCTCCCTCTATTGCATGATGGCGGCCAGGCCGCTTCCGCTCGGCAAGGACGTGGCGCCAAGCGTCACCGTGGCGCTGCCCAGATAGATGGCCATCTCGGACTGCATTTCGGTGATGACGTCCAGCCCCACCGTGCTGGGCGCCGGGGGATCGGGCCTCAGGAACGAGGAGTGCGTGCCCTGGGTGAAGACGGTCAGCGCGCTCCCCGCATAAGGCGAGGCGACGACGCCAGGCGGCCAGGTCGCGGCGGCGGGATTGTTCGCCACCTGCTTGAGCCCGAAGGCCGCGGCGAGGGCGTCGGTGGAAGTGTTGGGAACCACCAGATCCCCAACCTGTTTGAACAGCAGGATATTCTTGCCCGCGGCGCTGGCCATGGCGGCATAGTTGATGGGATCGCCGTCATCCAGAACGGTCTGGGCCGCGACGAAGAACGATTGGAACTGTTCCGGCGTGCCCGTGGGCGTGATGCCCTTGGCGGCCAGGCCCGCCAGCACCAGCGGACTGATTTCCGCCGAGTGCAGGGCGATGTCCGAATAGACGCCTCCCGGGTTGGCGAGCACGAAGGTGTGGATGGCGGGCTCCACCGCGGCCAGCATGGAGCCAAGGATGCCGCCGTTGGAATGCCCGACGTAGCTGATCGGTTTGGCGGCGCTGACGACCAGATCGGCGACGCCATCCGCGCCCGGCGCGCCGGTCGCGTTGTTGACCACATCCATGGCCTGCACTTCCAGCAGCCGGGTCAGGTGGATGAGGTCGGCCACCGTCTGGCGGATGTTGTCGCGGAAGGTGAGCAGGTAATTCAGGTTCAGGTACCACTTGCCGCTGCTGTCGGGGTTCCCGTCGGGCACGTTGGCCGTGACGACCAGCTTGCCGGTGGCCGGGTCCACGCTTTCGGTGACGAGATCAAGGCCGAAGGTGCGGTCGCCATGCAGCACGGCGTCAATGGCGATGGCCGCGAAGCCGGCCTTGGCCAGCGTGTTCGCCACGCCGAAGAGCACGGACTTGTCCACCGTGAAGCCATGCTGGAAGATGACCACGGGCCAGGGGCCGGGCGAGTTGGGAATGGTCATCAGGAACGGGACGGTCTGGATGCTCTGGATGGCGGGGAGGCCCGTGGCGGCGTTGATGGAAAAGTGCGTCGTGATGGCGCCCGGCGGCGTCGTTGGCGCGACGCCAATGGCGCCGCCCGCGCCCATGCCGCCGTTGGAGCTCAGGTAATAGGGCAGCTTGACCGCGCCGATGACGACGCTTCCCACGTTGGGAAACAACGCGGCATTGAGACCATTGGCGGCGGCGAAGGCGGCCATGGAGAGCACGCCCAGGCCGCCCGTGGCCGGGCCCGGGGTGGTGGGGACGGTGAGGAAATCGGCGGGGTTGGCCGGCGCGGCGACGCTGTCCGCGCGGATGTTCGCCAACACGTTGCCGATCGTTTGCGTCTTGAATGTCCAGGCGAGCGCCACCGACGCGGCGGGAACGCCAGCGCCCGAAAGCGCGGCGAGCCAGGTTTGCGTCAGTTGCCGGAGCGGTTCAAGCGCGGCGGCCTGGGCGTCGGTCAGCAGGGCGAACTGGCTCTTGCCCGCGGCGTCCACGAGCGGCGCCGCGCCCTTGGTGAGGCCGAAGATGCTGGAGGGGATCAGCGGCAGGCCGTTCGCGCTCCGAATGCCGCTGGTGAGGGCGACCAGATAGCGGGTGTTGCTCTTGAGCGGGCGCAAGGGCTGGATGACCAGCGTCTTGCCCGCGGGGTCGCCGGCGGCGAGGCTGGCCGCGTATTCGGCGGGCGTCAGCTCCCGGGTGATGCCCGTGACCGCGCCTTGTGGCGTGGATGTCACCTCGTAGACGTGCACGGTCGAGCCGGCGGCGATCGAGGCCGGGTCGGCCGCGATGGAGAAGGTGGTTGAAACGGGCGCGATGGTCGAGAAGCCGTCGAGGGCGTTCAGCGCCACCTTGGGGTCGCTGAAATCGTTGGGGTTGGGCACGGGAATGTTGAGCGTGCCGTCGGTGGAGCCCGTGAACAGCAGGTCGTCCGGGAATGGAATGATTTGCTGGTTGGGGTCGAAGTTGGCCGTGAACAGCGGCTGCCCCGTTGGCGTCGGCGCGCCGTCTCCGGATGTTTGTCCGCATCCGCCCAGGGCCAGAATTGGCAGGATGAAAATCAGAATGAACCGTTTCATGCGACCCTCCCTTCACTCGAATCAAGCCGGACAACTCCGAGTAATAGGACAAAACTTCGCGCATGGCAAGCCGTTGCGCGAGGCACTGTCCTGGTTCAGACAGATGTGAGACATTGAGGGCAAGAGGGAGGGCCTCCATTCTTGGGGTTGAAAGACCACGAGAGAAAGGAGGCCCTGATGCGGATTATAGGGATGCCTGGGGCGATTTGTC
>JALVTX010000025.1 GCA_027035825.1 Mariprofundaceae bacterium | reverse complement strand
CGTTGATGATGTCCGTGTCGCCGCAGCCGGCCAGCACCAGCGCGCCGCCGGCGCCGCCCAGCCCCATCGCCTTCAGAAAGGCGCGGCGGCTCCACTGCTCGTTCGTGTTCGTCTTCCGACCCATCGTCCAGTCTCCTTCGCCCGCGCGATCAGACATGACACTTCCAGCAATCATGCGGCGCATGCACCATGTGGTCGCGGATGCGCTTCGGCAGATGCTCGGTCATCTTCTTGATCTGGGATTCCTTCATGGTCTTGGGATGCTCGGGATCCAGCACCGCCGGCTGCGGATACTTGACCTCCATCACCGGAATATCGGTGGCCGCGGCCGGAATCATCCAGCGTTCGGCCGGCTTCGGCTTGCCGATGTCCGACTCGCCCTGGAACTGGCGATGACAGCTCAGGCACCAACCCATCGTCATCGGCCGCACCTTCTGGCCCACCGTGAACGTCTTCACGTCGCCGTGGCACATGCCGCAGACCTGCTGCGTCGGCCGACCGTCCTTGAAGATGAAGCGCTGGATGTGGCGCTTGTGCGTAAAATACACGAAATCCGGCATGTCATGCACCTTGCGCCAGGGAATCGGCTTCTTCGCCTTCCAGTAGGCAAAGAGCTTCTTGATGCGCGGCTTGTTGCGCACGCTCGGCAGGTGTTCGTGACAGCCAATGCACTTGGCCACCGGCGGAATGCCCGCCACCTTGCTGCGGCGCGCGTAGGTGTGGCAGTACATGCAATTGATCTTGAACTTGCTCGCATGCCGCACGTGCGGGAACTCGATCGGCTGCGGCGCATCGCTGACGTCGTCCGCCCACGCGCCGACCGGCACGGCCAGACCGAACACGGCCACGGCCAGCGCCAGCCACAGATTCCTGGAACAAGGCTTGAAACGAGGCTTATGCCACATGAGACGCCCTCCCCTTGGTATGTTCACCGCCGATCCCCTTCGGCGAAGCCCGCGCGACCAACCACGACGCGCGCGATGCAGGGCTTGAACGTTAACCGCGAATCGCCGCTCAATACACCCTGAAAAAACTGCGGGAATAGATTCCCGCGATCCGCAACGACCGTCAGGCGTTGTCGGCCAATGCCCTCAGCTCGGCGATGGCCGCCGCGTAATCCGGCTTGCCATAGACGGCGGAACCGGCCACGAACGTGTCCGCGCCGGCGGCGGCCACCTCGGCGATGGTCTCGGCGTTGACGCCGCCGTCCACCTCCAGCCGCGCATCGCACCCGGCCTCGTCCAGCATGGCGCGGGCCTCGCGAATCTTGTCCGTCACGGCATGGATGTACTTCTGCCCGCCATAGCCCGGATTCACGCTCATCAGGAGCACCAGATCCACGCAATGCAGCACGTGGCGGATGGTGGACACCGGCGTCGCCGGGTTCAGGCTCACCCCGGCCTTCTTGCCCAACGAGCGGATGAACTGGAGCGTGCGCTCCAGGTGAATGCTCACCTCCTGGTGGACGGTGATGTAGTCGGCGCCGGCCTTGGCGAAAGCCTCGATTTGCGTCTCCGGGTGCATCACCATCAGATGCACGTCGATCGGCTTGTCCGTATGCGGGCGGATCGCCTTGCACACGTTGTCGCCGATGGTGATGGGCGGCACGAAGGAGCCATCCATCACGTCGAAGTGAATCCAGTCGCAGCCGCCCTCGTCAATGGCGCGCACTTCCGCGCCGAGGTCGGCGAAGTCGGCGGACAGGATGGAAGGAGCAATCACGGTCGGTTTCTTCATGGAGCGGATTTATACCCGACGCGCCCGCTGCCGTCCAGCGCCCCATCGCCCGGCCCTCCATCCGGCAGCGCGGACAGCCAGCGCGCCACGGCCGCAATCTGAAGCGCGTCCAGCGGCCCGCCGGCATCGCGCGCGAACGCCGGCATCGCCCGCCCGCGCCCATGCCGCAATGTTTGCCGCACCACGTCCGCGTCCAGCCCGGCGATGGCCGGGGCATAGGCGCCGCGCCCCCGCTGGCCGTGGCACATGGCGCACACCGCGGCATAGATGGCCGCACCATCCCGCTTGCCGCGCGCGGGCTCGGCGTGGCAGCGCGCGCAGCGGCCCGCGAACAGGCTCGCATCGCGCATCGCCGCGTGCGGATTCGAACGCACGGAAAGACGCAGCGTGGCCACGGCGCGCGCTCCTCCGGCCTCCACCACCGTCACCGTCTTGCGCACCGGCCCACGCTTGAGGCGGGTGTCCACGCGGACGGTGAGCGCGGCGAACTCGCCCGGTTGCAGGTCGCGCCGCTCCAGCGTCGTCGTGGTGCAGCCGCAGGAGGCCTCCACGCGCGCGATATGAACGGGAAAGGCGCTGACGTTGCGCACCAGGAGCCTCGCCTCGGCAAGATGGCCCTCCATCACCTCGCCCATGTCCAGCCGCGCCGGCTGAATCAGGATTGGCGAACCGTCCCCCGTCTCCGGCGCGTCACGATCCGCGACGGCGCAGCCGGCCACGGCGGCCAGCGCGACCGTGGCCAGGCTCAACAGCCAGCGTCCCGCATCACGCCCATTCCGCCCTGTCGTCATGGGCGCCCCAACCGCGCCGCCAGTTCCGGCGGCGGCGCCAGCTCCCCGTGCATGATTGCCAACAGATCGACCGCCGGCGTCTCCGCCAGCATCCTGGCCAGCGCCCGGCGTTCCTCCGCGCCCATGCTCGCCAGTTCCGGCTCCAGGCCGCCCAGCCATTCGTCCAGTTCCAGCATGCCCTGCCTGCGCAGCCGGTAGCGCAGCCGGCGCAGCTCGTCACCGCGCGCGGCCCCGGCGCGCGCAGGCCTCGCTCCGCCCACCGCCCGGGTCACGACTTGCGCAGCAACAACAGCCGCTTGATGTGGTCGATGGCGCGGGTCGGGTTCAATCCCTTGGGGCAGGCCTCCATGCAGTTCATGATCTGGTGACAGCGGTAGAGGCGGAAGGCGTCCTCCAGCGCGTCCAGCCGCTCGCCGGTGGCCTCGTCGCGCGAATCGCGAATCCAGCGGTCGGCCTGCAACAGCGTCGCCGGACCCAGGAAACGCTCCCCGTTCCACCACCACGACGGGCAGGACGTGGTGCAGCAGGCGCAAAGGATGCATTCGTAGAAGCCGTCCAGCTCGGCCCGCTCGGCAGGCGTCTGCGGCCGCTCATGCTCGGGCGCCGGCGCCTCCGTCCTGAGCCAGGGCTTGATGAAGCGGTATTGCTCGAAGAAGTGGCTGGTGTCCACCACCAGGTCGCGGATCACGCGCATGCCGGGCAGCGGCCGCACCCGGATGGGCTGCTTCAGGCCCGCCACGTCGGTGATGCAGGCCAGGCCGTTGACGCCGTTGATGTTCATGCCGTCGGAGCCGCAGACGCCCTCGCCGCAGGAACGGCGGAAGCTGAGCGTGCCGTCCACGTTCCACTTGATGTAGTTCAGCGCATCCAGCAGCTTCATGCCGCGCCGCGTCACCGGCGCCTCGAAGTCCTGCATCCGGGGCTCGTCGTCGCGCTCCGGATCGAAGCGGTAGATGGACAGCCGAACCGTCTCGCCCATCAGCGTCTCACCCATCAATACACCCGTTCCTTCGGCGGAAACGGCTCCACCGTCATCGGCCGCATCCGCACCGGCTTGTAGTCCAGCCGCACGCCGTCATCCTCCAGCCAGGCCAGCGTATGCTTCAGCCAGCGCTCGTCGTCGCGCTCAGGGTAGTCCTCGTGCGCGTGCGCGCCGCG
This sequence comes from Mariprofundaceae bacterium, assembly GCA_027035825.1. GTDB lineage: Bacteria > Pseudomonadota > Zetaproteobacteria > Mariprofundales > Mariprofundaceae > JALVTX01. The sequence continues at coordinate 8,911 of JALVTX010000025.1, read as the reverse complement.
GGACTCGGTGCGCGCATGGGCGCTGGCCGCGGTCACGCGCGCCAGCCGCATCAGGTTCTCCGCCTCCATCGCCTCGATGAGCTCGGTGTTGAAGACGCCGCCGCGATCGGCGATGGCCGCGCCCGCCAGCTCCGAGGCCAGCGACTCCAGCTTCTCCAGCCCCTCGCGCATCGAGGCATCGGTGCGATAGACGCTGAAGTGATCCTGCATCACCGTCTGCATCTCCAGCCGGATTTCGCTCACGCGCCGCGCCCCGTTTCTGGCCTCGCCCTCCAGCCAGCGGGTCACGCGCGCCGCCCCCGGCTTCCAGCAGTCGGGATCGAGCGTGTGATGATAGCGGTGCTCGCGCAGCCATTTCTTCACCCGGTTGCCGCAGGCGCGGCCGAACACGACGATCTCCAGCAGCGAATTGCCGCCCAGCCGGTTCGCCCCGTGCACCGAGACGCACGCCGCCTCGCCGATGGCGAACAGCCCCGGTACCGGCGTCTCGGGGCCATCCGAACCCGGCGCGACCACCTCGCCGAAACGGTTGGCCGGGATGCCGCCCATCGTGTAGTGCGCGGTCGGCTGCACCGGGATGGGCTCCTTCGTGCAGTCCACGCCGGCGAAGCGCAGCGCCAGCTCGTGGATGTTCGGCAGCCGGCTCATGATGAGATCGCGCCCCAAATGGTCGAGCTTGAGCAGCACGTAATCCTTGTCCGGCCCGCAGCCGCGCCCCTCGCGGATTTCCCGAGCGATGGCGCGCGAGACCACGTCGCGGCTGGCCAAGTCCTTCGCGTGCGGCGCGTAACGCTCCATGAACCGCTCGCCCTCGCTGTTGACGAGATAACCGCCCTCGCCGCGCACTCCCTCGGTAATCAGCGGCCCCACGTGGGCGATGCCCGTGGGATGGAACTGGAAGAACTCCATGTCCTCCAGCGGCAGGCCGGCGGCCAGCGCCAGCGCCGCGCCGTCGCCGGTGTTGATGTGGGCGTTGGTCGTGGTGCGGAAGATGCGCCCGGCTCCGCCCGTGGCCAGGATCACCGCCTTGGCCTGGAACAGGTGGAAGCGTCCCTCGGCGATGTCCCACGCCATCACGCCGTGGCAGCCCGCCTCGTCGCGGATGAGGTCGAGCGCGAAGTATTCCTCGTAGAAATGGGTGCCGGCGCGCAGGTTCTGCTGGTACATCGTGTGCAGGATGGCATGGCCGGTGCGGTCGGCCGCCGCGCAGGTACGCGCCGCCTGCCCTCCCTCGCCGAACTCCCGCGACTGGCCGCCGAACGGCCGCTGGTAGATCATGCCCGAATCGAGCCGCGAGAAGGGCACGCCCTGGTGCTCCAGCTCGCGCACCACCAGCGGCGCCGCCCGGCACATGTATTCGATTGCGTCCTGATCGCCCAGGTAGTCCGAGCCCTTGACCGTGTCATACATGTGCCACAGCCAGTGGTCGGAGAGCACGTTGCCCAGCGCGGCGTTGATGCCGCCCTGCGCCGCCACCGTGTGCGAGCGCGTCGGCAGCACCTTGGAAATCACCGCCACGCGATGCCCGGCATCGGCCAGTTGCAGCGCGCAGCGCATGCCGGCGCCGCCCGCGCCGACGATGACCACGTCGTGGAAATGATGCGTCACGTGCGGCGAGGAGAGATAGGCCATTCTATGCGCCTCCCGCCAGGCCCCAGACCAGCGCCAGCCAGGCCATGCCGAGCCCCGCCGCCGCCACCCCCAGCGCGCCCACCACCGGCACGCGCGCCCACGGGCAATGCAGGTAATCCTCGATGATGACGCGCGCGCCCAGCCAGCCGTGCGCCAGCGCCGCGGCCGCCAGCAGCGTGTGCAGCACCCGCACGGGCAGCGAGGATGCCAGGCGCGCCAGCCCCGCCGCATCCAGGGAACCCGCCGCCACCGCCCACAGCAGCCAGAACGCCGCCGGCAGCAGCAGAAGCAGCAACGCCGCCGTCAGCCGCTGCCAGAACCATTCCGAGAGGCCGTTGTGCGCCGCGCCCCACCGCGCGCTCAAACGCGAACCCACGCCCGCGCCCATCTTCGCGTCAGCTTCCGCGCCGCAAGCCATCAGCCGCCCCCCATCGTCCACAGCGCCGCGCCCAGGCCCAGCGCCGCCGTCACGCCCGCGCCCAGCGCCAGTTTCGCGCTCATCCGCATCGCCTCCCGCGACTCGCCAAAGCCGGCGTCCAGCAGCAGGAAACGCAGGCCATTGAGCCAGTGATAAGCCAGCGCCGCGCCGCTCGCCCACAAAAACAGCCGCCCCAAGGGCGAGGTCAGGGCCTCGCGCGCGCGCGCAAACCCCTCCGGGCCGCCGAGCATCACGGCCAGCAGGCACGGATAGGCCACGATGAACACGATGAGCATCAGGCCGGAGACGCGGTGGGCGAGGCTCGCCATCATCGGCGCGCGCCAACGATAAATGGACAGCCGCGGCGACAACGGCCGCCGCCGGATTGGGGAATGCCCGGAGAGAGTTCGCTCCTCGTTCACGGTCTGAGGTATAGCACGGGCACCGTCATTTGGAAAGGTCGGAACCATCCACCAGCGCGGCGATGCGCTCGGCAAGCTGCCCCGCCCGATGCCAGCCCGCGGCCTCGCCGGCCCGCGCATGCAGCGCCACGCCGCCCAGCAAGGCCCGCGCCAGCGCATCCGCAGGCAGCATGCCCGCGCGAGTGCCGCGCGCGATGAGCGCGGCCAGCAACCCCGCCAGCACGTCGCCCGTGCCGCCGCGCGCCAGTCGCGGGCCGCCGAACGGACACAGCCACAGCCGGCCGTCCGGCGCCGCGACGAGCGTGTCCGCGCCCTTCAGCACCGCCCAGCACCGGCCTTCGCGCGCCAGCTTCAGCGCCGTCGCCGGGCGATTGCCCTGCACCGCGGACGCATCCGTTCCCAGCAGCCGCGCCGCCTCTCCCGGGTGCGGCGTCAGCACGCTGGCCGCGCCACGCCCGGCGCGCTCGCGCAGCCGCTCGCGCAGTCCTTCGTCCGCCGCCAGCATGTTCAGCGCATCGGCATCCAACACCAGCGGCGCATCAGTCTCCAGCACCTCGGCCAGCAGCGCCTGTCTTGCCCGACCCCATCCGGGGCCGGCCACGATGACGTCCGCATCCCGCCACGGCGCGTCCTCGTCCACGTGCGCCATCGCCTCCAGCGAGCCCGCCGCCACCACCGGCCAGACCTCCGCCGGGCAGGCGATGCTGACCAGCCCCGCGCCGCCGGCCATCGCCCCGGCCGCCGCCAGCCTCGGCGCGCCGGTGTAGCCCCTGGATCCGCCCAGCACCCAGACATGCCCGAAATCGCCCTTGTGCGCATCGCGCGGCACGCGCGGCAACGCCTCGGGCGCCGCTTCCCGGCCGATGACGCGCGCCGCACGCGGGCTGCCGTGCCGCTCGTCCTGAACCGCCTCGAACGCCTGCCCGATGACGTCCGCCGGGATGCCGATGTCGGCCGGCGGCAGCAATTCACCGGCCAGCTCCCGACCCGCGCCCAGCCAGTGCCCCCATTTCGTGGCGGCGATCGGCAGCGTCCAGTCCGCGCGCACGGCCGCCCCCATGATCCCGCCCGTGTCCGCGTGCACGCCGGAGGCAATGTCCACCGCCAGCACCGGCCGGCCGGCGGCGTTGACGGCCTCCGCCGCCGCGCGCCAGAAGCCCTCCAGGGGCCGCGCCACGCCGACGCCGAACATCGCGTCCACCACCAGCACCGCCCGCGCCAGCCAGTGCTCCAGCCGCCCGATGTCGTCCGCGCAGTCGCGAACCTTGACCCCGGCCTCCCGCGCGGCCCGCGCATGCGCCGCCGCGTCTCCTTGCAGGGCGTCGGGGTCGCGCAGCGCCGCCACCGTCACCGGCGCGCCGTGCGCGGCCAGCATCCGCGCCGCCACGTAGCCGTCTCCGCCGTTGTTGCCGCCGCCGGCGACCACCACCACGCGACCACCGTCCGGCATGCGCGCCAGCGCCGCCTGCGTCACGGCCTCGCCGGCGCGCCGCATCAGCTCAAGACCGCTCTGGCCCGCGGCCATCGCCCGGGCATCGGCCCAGCGCATCTGTTCCGCATTGAGAATGAATGTGCTCATGCTCCCTCCTCCCGCCGCGTTCGGCCGGCAAGCCCGCATGGGGCCCCGAACGCGGGCCTACGGACTGGACGGCGCCTTGAGCGGCAGGTATCCCGCCTGTTCCAGCAGCGGTCGGGCCGCCTCGGAGGCCATGAATTCCGCGAAATCCCGCGCCGCGGCCGACGCATCCGGCCGCACCCAGAGCACGAGCTTGCGCGCCATCGGCCAGCGCCCGGCGCGGATGCTCTCCGCCGTGGGGTGGATGACCCCGTCCCGCGTCGCGAGCGCCAGCGCGTGCACATGCTCGTTCGTCCAGCCCAGCGGCAGGTAGCCGATGGCCTGGTCGCTGGCCGTCAGCAAATTGCGAGTGAAAAGATTACTCTCCATCACCACCATCGGCCGCGCATGCTCGCCATCGCCCCACAGCCACTGCGTGAACACGCCCCACGTGCCGCTGCCCAGGATGCGGCCCACGGTGAGAATCCGCCGGTCGGGGCCGCCCACCTGCTTCCAGTTCGTGACGCGCCCGCGCCAGATGTCCCGGATTCGCGCGCGCGAGAGCGCATGCACGCCGGCGTGGAACACCTCGTCGCTGACCGCGACCGCCAGCCCGTCCAGCCCCACCACGCGCCGGGTCGCGCCCATCGCTGCCAGTTTCTTCCGCTCCGCCTGCGTCACGGGCCGGGAGGCCATCGCCACGTCCGCCTCCCCGGCCAGCAGGCGGCGCAGCCCCTCGCCGGAGCCGCCGCCCGTCACCAGCACCATCGCGCCGGGATGCGCGCGTTGGTACGCCTCGGCCGCCGCCTGCGCGAACGGCCGCACGGTGGTGGAGCCGGCCACGCGCACCGCCTGCGCCCGCGCCGCCGGCGCATGCCACGCCATCAGCCCGGCCAGCATGAGCCCGGCCAGCATCATCACGAGCCCGCGCCTACGCATCGCCGCCCTCCAGCGCCGCGCGCATCGCCGCGCGCAGCTTGTCCATCGTCGCCGGCTTCTGCACGAAGCCCGCCAGCCGCTTGCCGGTGAAGTGCTGGATGGCGTCCTGCTCGTTATAGCCGCTGGTGAGCACCACGCGCACGTTCGCATCCACCTGGCGCATCTCGCGGAAGCATTCCTCGCCGCCCATGCGCGGCATGGTCAAGTCCATCAGCACGGCGTCAATCTCGCCATGCCGCCGGCGGAAAATCTCCAGCGCCTCCACGCCATCGCGGGCCGTGATGGTGGAAAAGCCCAAATCTTCCAGCATCATCGCCGTGGTTTCGCGCACCGTTTCCTCATCGTCCACCACCAGCACCGTGCCCTGGCCTTGCCAGTCGTCCGCGCCGGCCGCCGCGCCCGCCCCAGCCTGCGCCTCCTGCTCCATCGCCGGCAACAGCAGCTTGAAGGTGGTGCCGCGCCCCACCTCGGAATAGACCTTCAGCGCGCCCTTGTGCCCGCGCACGATGCCCAGCACCGCGCTCATGCCCAGGCCCCGGCCGGTGAACTTGGTGGTGAAGAAGGGATCGAAGATGCGGTCAATCGTCTCCCTGTCCATGCCGCATCCGGTGTCGCTCACCTCCAGCCACACGTAGCGCCCCGGTTTCGGGTTGTCGCCATAGCAGTCGCGCAGGTAGTCCTCGCCGGCGCTCATGATGCCGGTGGAAATCGAAATCACGCCGCTCTTGCCGCCAATCGCGTCGTTGGCGTTGGTCACCAGGTTCATGATGACCTGCTGGATCTGCGCCTCGTCCGCCTCCACCGCCGGCAGGTTCTCGGCGAGCTGGAACTTCACCACCACGCTCTTGTCCAGCGACACCTCCAGCAGGTGCGTGATCTCCTCCACCAACCCGCTCATGTTCACGGGCTTGACCACGAACTTGCCCTTGCCGGAATAGGCCAGCATCTGCCGGCACAGCGTGGCCGCCCGCTCGCACGAGGCCTCGATGCGCTCCAGCTTCTCCTTGGCCTCCAGCGGCGCCTCGGCCACCCGCATCCGCGCCAGCGCCGCGTTGCCCATGATGGCGGCCAGGATGTTGTTGAAATCGTGCGCGATGCCGCCGGCCAGCACGCCCAGGCTCTCCAGCCGCTGCGTGTGCTGCACCTGCCGCTCCATCTTCTCGCGCTCCTTCTCGGCCTCCAGCAGCTCGGAGATGTCCGAGAAGGTCACGACGCCGCCGGTCAGCTCGCCGTGTTCGTCGAACACCGGGTGGGCGCGATACTCCACCGCGAAGCTCGATCCGTCCTTGCGCCAGAAGAGCTCGTCGCGGCAATGCACGCGCGTCTTCTCGCGGAAGCAACGGAAGATGCGGCACTCCTCCTCGGGGTAGGGCGTCCCGTCCGCCTTCGTGTGATGGATTGTATCGTGCAGGTTCCGCCCCAGCAGTTCGTCGGCCGAGTCATAGCCCAGCATGTCCACGCCGGCGGCGTTGATGAAGGTGCAACGCCCCCCGGTGTCCACGCCGTAGATGCCCTCGGCCGTCGAGTTCATCAGCAAGTCGCGCACGCGGCCGGACTCCGCCGCCAGCCGCCGCCGCAGCCGGCCATAGTAGCGCGCGCCCGCCAGCCCCGCCGCCATCAGGATGCCCAGCATCGCCAGCACGACATTGCGCGCGAAGCGCCAGACGGCCAGCGCCTCGTCCACGTCAATCTCGGTAATCACGCCGAGCCGATGGGCCTCGTCCCACTGCCAGACGCCGAACACCGGCACGCCGCGATAGTCGCGGTAGGCGGAGGGACTCTCGTGCATGGCGGGCTGGCCGGGCGCGGGCAAGAGGTGCGCCGCGGCGAAGGTGAGCGGCCAGGCATCCGGATGCGCGTCCGCCGCCTCGCTCCCTTCCTCCACCAGGTTGCGCCCCGGGTCGCGCGCCACCATGTTCAGCACGCTGGACTGGCCGGGCTTCAACAGCCCGATCCTCCGCAACTGCTCCTCGAAGCGGCTGGCGGTCAGGAAGCGCCCTTCGCGATCCACGAGGTAGGTCTCGGCGCTGAAGCCGAAGCGGCCCAGCGAGGCCATCTTGCCGAAATGGTCGCGCGCGGCCAGCTCCAGCGCCAGCGCGCCGACGACCGCGCCGCGCCCGTCGCGCACCGGCTGAACGAGCCACATCCGCACCTGGCCATCGCGCGCGAAGGGGTGGGAAACCAGCGCCTCGCCCCGCAGCGCCTCGCGCACGAAGGGCATCGCGCCCGCCGGCGGCCTCTTGCCCTCCAGCGAACGGCGCATGGCCAGCGCGATGCGCCCCCGCGCATCCAGCAGCAGCACGTCGCGGTAGCCCAGCGGGAAGACATCCTCGGCCAGATGCCGGCGCAGCGCGAAGCGGTCATCCCGGCTGGCATGGCCGGAAAGCGTCCGCGCCATGAGCGCCTGGTGCTCCGCGTCCCGCGCCAGCACGCCGGCCTGCTCGATCATGCGCGTGGTCTGGCGATCGAGCGACCGCGCCGCCCAGTTGTTGACCGCATGAAGCTGGGAGAAGGTCTCGCCAATCAGGTGTCGCTTGATCTGCGACAGCGCCACATACGACGCGGCGGCCGCCAGCGCCAGAAAGCCCAGCGCCAGCAGCCAGCCGTAACGACGGCCTCTGGCCTCGGCCTTCCGGCCAAATCCTAGGAAATACATATGCTTACGCTACCCCATCCGGCCCTTCGGGGCAAATCCTTTCGCCTCGCTCGGCCACGGCGAAGGCCATCGCCACGCCGTCGTCATCGGTCAGCGACACATGCACGCGGGCCACGCCCAGCCGGCGGGCGGCGCGTTTGGCGCCCGCATGCAGCCGCACCACCGGCTGACCGCTGGGCAGGTGCAGGGTTTCGATGTGCCGCATCGCCACCCCCTGCCGGAATCCCGTGCCCAGCGCCTTGGCCACCGCCTCCTTGGCCGCGAACAGCATCGCATAACGCCGCGCCGGGTTGCCCCGGGCGCGCGCCTGTTCCGCCTCCGCCTCGGTGAAGGCGCGGGCGATGAACCGCTCGCCATGCCGCGCCAATGCTCCCGCCACGCGCGCGATGACGATGCGATCTACGCCGATGCCGGCGATGGCCGCGCCCGTGGCCGGCATCACGCGTCGCCGCCCTCGCGGGCCGCGTCCCGAGCCGCGTTTCTGGCCCCATCAATCACGGTTCGGAAATCGGCCACCGCGCGCTCCAGCCCCTTGAACACCGCGTCGGCCACGATGGCATGGCCGATGTTCAGGCCCGAAATCTCCGGGATGGCCGCCACCGGCGGCGTGTTGGCCAGCGTCAGGCCGTGGCCGGCATGCACGATGAGCCCCAGTTCGGCCGCCAGCCCCGCAGCCCGCGCGATGCGCGCAAGCTCCGTGGCCTGCGCCGCGCCGCTCAGGTTCGCGTAGTGGCCGGTGTGCAGCTCCACCACCGGCGCGCCGATGGTCGCGGAGGCCTCCACCTGCGCCACATCCGGGTCAATGAACATGGACACGCGAACGCCTGCGGCGGAAAGCCTCGACACCACGCTCTCCAGCCGCACCCGATGCGTGACGACATCCAGTCCGCCCTCGGTGGTCAGTTCCTGGCGCTTTTCCGGCACCAGGCAGCAGGCCGCGGGGCGCAGGCGCTCGCAGATGGCCACCATCTCGTTGGTGGCGGCCATCTCCATGTTCAGGTGCAGCTCCGGCATGGCCGCCAGCCGCTCCATGTCCGCGTCCTGGATGTGCCGCCGATCCTCCCTCAAGTGCGCGGTGATGCCGTCCGCGCCGCCGGCGAGACAGGGCGTAACCGCCGCGACCGGGTCGGGATAGTCCACGCCGCGCGCCTGCCGCAAGGTAGCGACATGATCGATGTTCACGCCCAGATGCATGCGCGCTCCATGTGCCGTCATCGCATCAATCCTCCTCCAGCGAAATCCCGAGCCCGTGCTGGCGCAGCAAGTCCTCCACCATGCGCCGCCAGGTG